>CALMSQ010000251.1:0-10784 GCA_937872345.1 uncultured Burkholderiales bacterium
AACGGGCTGCTCGCGCAGGCTGCGACCCGCGGCGACGGCGCCGCCGGCGAGGACGTCACCGCCAATATCCGGACGGTTCGCGCGATCCCGTTGCGGCTGCTCGGCGCCGCGCCGCCGGTGCTCGAAGTGCGCGGCGAGGTGCTGATGTACCGGCGCGACTTCGAGCGGCTCAACGAGCGCCAGCGCAGTGCGGGAGAGCGCGAATTCGTCAATCCGCGCAACGCGGCGGCCGGCAGCCTGCGGCAGCTCGATCCCGCGGTCACCGCCTCGCGGCCGCTGCGCTTCTTCGCCTATGGGGTCGGCGAAGCGTCGGGCGTCGACCTGCCCGACGCGCACTCGGCGCTGCTCGACTGGCTCGCCCGGGAGGGCCTGCCGGTGGGCGCCGAGCGCACGGTGGCCGACGGCCCCCAGGGGCTGCTCGCGTTCTACCGGCGCATGCAGTCGCTGCGCCCGACGCTGGCGTACGACATCGACGGCGTCGTCTACAAGGTCGATCGCCGCGACTGGCACGACGCGATCGGTTTCGTCGCGCGCGCGCCGCGCTTTGCGCTCGCGCACAAGTTCCCCGCCGAGGAGGCGCTCACCGAACTGCTCGACATCGAGGTGCAGGTCGGCCGCACCGGCAAGCTGACCCCGGTCGCGCGCCTGCGGCCGGTCTTCGTTGGCGGCGTCACGGTCACCAATGCAACGCTGCACAACGAGGACGAGATCGCCCGCAAGGACCTGCTGATCGGCGACACGGTGGTCGTGCGCCGGGCCGGCGACGTGATCCCGGAGGTCGTGCGTTCGCTGCCCGAGCGCCGCGACGAGCCGCCGCGCCGGCGCGCATTCGCGATGCCTCGCGCCTGCCCGGTGTGCGGCTCGGCGGTGGCGCGCGAGGAGGGCGAGGCCGATTGGCGCTGTGTCGGGGGCCTGTACTGCGCGGCGCAGCGCAAGCAGGCGCTGCTGCACTTCGCGCAGCGCCGGGCAATGGACATCGAGGGCCTGGGCGAGAAGCTCGTCGATCAGCTCGTCGATGCCGGGCTGGTGCGCACGCCGGCCGATCTGTACCGGCTCGACGTCGCGACGCTCGCCGGGCTCGAGCGGATGGGCGAGAAGTCGGCGGCCAACCTTGTCGCCGCGATCGACGCCTCGCGCCGCGCCAGCTTCGCGCGTTTCCTGTTCGCGCTGGGGATCCGGCACGTCGGCGAAGAGGTCGCCCGGGTGCTCGCGCAACGCTACCGCGGCCCCGACGCGCTGATGCGCGAAGACTGGTCGGCGCTCGCCGAAGCGAAGGCCGCGGTGCAGAAGGACAACGCGCGGCGCCGTGCGCGCGGCGAGCCGCCCGAACCGGTGCCGCTCGAGGGCATCGGGCCCGAGATCGTCGCCAGCCTGCAGCGCTTCTTCGCCGAGCCGCACAACCGCGAGGTCATCGCCGCGTTGCGCGCGGCCGGCATCGAGTTCGCGCGCGAGTCGGAGCGCGTCGGCGACGCGCTGGCGGGGCGCACCTTCGTGGTCACGGGCACGTTGCCGACGATGTCGCGCGAGCAGGCACACGAGTTGATCCGCCGGCACGGCGGGACGGTCGCTTCGTCGGTGTCGCGAAAGACCGACTTCGTCGTGGCCGGCGAGGCAGCCGGCTCCAAGCTCGAGCGCGCGCGCGAGCTAGGCATCGAGGTGATCGACGAGGATGCGCTGCTGAAGATGGCCGCAGCCTGAGCCTGCGGCCCCTGTGATCCATCCACGGAAGCGAATGACGATGAGCACACCGATTCGACGCCGCATCAGGAAGGCCGTCTTCCCGGTCGCCGGCCTGGGCACGAGGTTCCTTCCGGCGACCAAGGCGCAGCCCAAGGAGATGCTGCCGGTGGTCGACAAGCCGCTGATCCAGTACGCGGTCGAGGAGGCCGCTGCGGCCGGCATCACCGACATGATCTTCGTCACCGGTCGCGGCAAGCGCTCGATCGAGGACCACTTCGACAAGGCCTACGAGCTCGAGTCCGAGCTCGCGCTCAAGGGCAAGACCGACCTGCTCGAGCAGGTCTGGTCGACGACGCCGAAGGACATTCACTGCGTCTACGTCCGGCAGCCCGCGCCGCTCGGACTGGGCCACGCGGTACGCTGCGCGCGCGACCTGATCGGCGACGAACCCTTCGCGGTCCTGCTCGCCGACGACCTGATGCAGCCGCCGCCCGGAGGCGTCGGCGTGCTGGCGCAGATGATCGACCTGTACGAGCGCACCGGCTCGAGCGTGGTCGCGGTGCAGGACGTGCCGCGCGAGGAGACGGCCTCGTACGGCATCGTCTCGACCGACGGCGCCGGGCCGGTCGAGGGAAGCGAGCGGATCGTCGGCATCGTCGAGAAGCCCGAGCCCGATCGGGCGCCTTCGACGCTGGCGGTGGTCGGCCGGTACGTGCTGAGCGCGCGCGCGTTCGAGTTCCTCGACGCGCTGCAGCCGGGCGCAAGCGGCGAATTGCAACTCACCGACGCGCTCAACGAGTTGTGCGCCGCCGAGCGGATGCTCGCCTGGCGTTACCTCGGCAAGCGGTTCGACTGCGGCACCAAGCTGGGCTACCTGCAGGCGACGGTCGAACTGGCGCTCGGGCACCCCGAGGTCGGCGAGCGCTTCGCCAGCTATCTCGCCGGCCTGGGCGCGCTCCGGGGCGGCGGGCGGGACGGGCGCGACTGAGCACGAGGGGCAAGGACATGCTGGCAATCATCGGCGGCAGCGGCTTCGCGAAGCTGGCCGGGCTGGGCAACGCGCGGCGCGAGGTGGTGCGCACGCCCTACGGCGACCCTTCCTGCGCGCTGACGCACGGCGAGCTCGACGGGCACCCGATCGTCTTCCTGGCGCGCCACGGGTACGGCCACACGATCGCTCCGCACGAGATCAACTACCGCGCCAACGTCCATGCCCTTAAGCGCATCGGCGTCGAGCAGGTGGTCGCCGTGGCCACCGTCGGCGGCATCCGCGCCGACTGCGTCGCGGGCACGCTGGTGGTGCCCGACCAGTTGATCGACTACACCTCGGGGCGGGCGCACACCTTTTTCGAGGGCGTCGACCAACCGGTCACGCACATCGATTTCACCTGGCCCTACGACGCGAGCGTCCGCCAGCGGGTGCTCGACGCGGCGCGGCGCTGCGGCGAGCCGGTGATCGACGGCGCCGTCTACGGCTGCACACAGGGGCCGCGTCTCGAGACTGCCGCCGAGATCGAGCGGCTGGCCCGCGACGGATGCGACCTGGTGGGGATGACCGGGATGCCCGAGGCCGCGCTCGCGCGCGAGGCGGGGCTCGCCTACGCGTCGCTGTGCGTCGTCGCCAACCAGGCAGCCGGGCGGGGCGTGAGCCGCGGCGGCATCTCCCTGCCCGACATCGCCAGGGTGCTCGAAGCCACGATGGGTCGCGTCAGGCGGCTGGTCGCCGAAGTCGCTCGCGGCTGAGCGGCCGCAGCGCGAGACGCTCAGGCGCGCAGCGCGGCCAGCAGGTCGGTCTCGAACTGCAGCTGCTCGCGCTCGTTGTGCAGCGCCTCTCCGTCGATCAGGAACACGTCCTCGACTCGTTCCCCGAGCGTCGTGATCCGCGCCGTGTGCAGGCTGACCCGGTAGCGTCCCAGCACGCGCGCAATGCTGTAGAGCAGCCCGGTGCGGTCGTTGGCCACCACCGACAGCATGTACTGGCGACCGCGCTCTCCGGGGCGCAGGTCCACCGACGGCTCGATCGGGAAGTACCGCGACCGGCGCGATGCCCGCCCGCGCACCGGCGGCGGCAGTTCCCCGGGCCGGGCCAGGCGCTGGGCCAATTCGGTCTCGACCAGCACCAGGATGTCGCGGTAGTGCGAGGGCCCGCCGGGGTCGACCAGCACGAAGCTGTCGAGCGCGTAGCCGTGCTCGGTCGTGTGGATCTTCGCGTCGAGCACCGACAGGTTCTTGCTGTCGAAGTAGCCGCAGATGCGCGCGAACAGGTCGGGCTGGTCGGGCTGGTAGACCACGACCTGGAAGCCTTCGCCGATCGGCGCGAGCCGGGCGCGCACCACCGGCGTCGCGGTGTCGGCGAACGGGTGCAGCACCCGGGTGTGCCACGCGATGTCCTGCGGGTCGTTGCGCAGGAAGTAGGGCGCGTCGAGCTGGCGCCAGAAGTGCGCGTAGCGTTCGGGCGCGATCGCGTAGAGGTTCAGCAGCCGCACCGCCTCGGCGCGCCGCGCGTCCAGCCGCACCTGCGTCGACGGCGCCTCGCCGGCCAGCACCCGGCGCGTCAGCCAGTACAGGTCCTCGAGCAGCTTGCCCTTCCACGCGTTCCAGACCTTCGGGCTCGTGCCGCGGATGTCGGCGACGGTGAGCAGGTACAGCGCGTTCAGGCGCTCCTCGCTGCCCACCAGCGTGGCGAAGCGCGCGACGACGTCGGGATCGCTGAGGTCCTGCTTCTGGGCCACCGAGGACATCGTCAGGTGGTGCTCGACGAGGAACTCGACCAGCGCCGTGTCGGCGGCCGAAATCCCGTGCTGGCGGCAGAAGCGGCGCGCGTCGAGCCTGCCGAGCTTCGAGTGATCGCCGCCCCGGCCCTTGGCGATGTCGTGGAAAAGCGCAGCGACGACCAGCAGCCAGGGTCGTTCGACGCCGGCCATCAGCTCGGAGCAGAACGGATACTCGTGCGCGTGCGCGGCGATCATGAAGCGGCGCAGGTTGCGCACCACCATCAGGATGTGCTGGTCGACCGTGTACACGTGGAACAGGTCGTGCTGCATGCGCCCGACGATGCGACGGAACACCGGCAGGTAGCGGCCGAGGATCGACCACTGGTTCATCCGGCGCAATTCGTGCGTCACGCCGCGCGGCGCCTGCAGGATGCGCAGGAACAGCTCGCGATTGCCGGAGTCGCGCCGAAAGCCGCCGTCGATGCGCGCGCGTGCGTGCCAGAGCGCGCGCAAGGTGCGCGTCGTCATGCCCGAGAGCTCCGAGTGCCGCTCCATGGTCAGGAACGCGCGCAGCATCGCGGCAGGCTCGCGTTCGAAAAGCCCCGGGTCGACGACGTCGAGCATGCCCTGCAGGTTGCGGAACTCGGCGTCGATCGGCTCGGGACGCGCATCGGGAACCGGGAACAACTCGGCGCGCAGGTTCTGCAGCACGATCGTGTTGAGCTGCGTGACCGCCTTGGCCGCCCAGTAGTAGCGCTGCATCAGCTCCTCGGACGAGGCCCGCGCGTCGGCGCGCGCCAGCCCGAGCGCGGCGGCCACCGACGCCTGCAGGTCGAACACGATGCGGTCCTCGCGCCGGCCCGACAGGATGTGCAGCCAGGCGCGGATGCGCCGGATCTGCCGGTCGTTGCGGCGCAGCTGCCCGGCCTCGCTGGCGGTGATCAGGTCGCGTCGCTGCAGGTCCGGCCAGCTGCTCCCGAAGCCCGCCGCGCGCGCGATCCAGAGGATCACGTGCAGGTCGCGCAGGCCGCCGGGGCTTTCCTTGGTGTTCGGCTCCAGGCTGTAGGGCGTGTCCTCGTACTTCGCGTGGCGCTGCCTCATCTCGAGCAGCTTGGCCGAGAAGAAGCTGCGCACGTCGAGTTCGCCGCGCAGTCGCTCGGCCAGCTCGGTCGCCTGGTTGCGCGCGCCCGCCAGCCAGCGCATCTCGAGCATCGCCGTCTGCACCGTGATGTCGGCGCGAGCCTCCTCGAGGCACTGCGCCAGCGTGCGCACGCTGTGGCCGATCGGCAGGCCGAAGTCCCAGCAGGCGCCGACGAAGGCCTCGAGCCGCTGCAGCTGCTCCGCGTCGGGCCGGTCGGCGTGCAGGATCAGCAGGTCGACGTCGGACTGCGGAAACTGGTCGCCGCGCCCGTAGCCGCCGACGGCCAGCAGCGCCGTCTGGCGGCCGGGACGGGCGATGCGCCACAGCCCGCGCAGCGCGCGGTCGGTCGCTCGCCCCAGCGCGCGCGCCAGCGCCTCGGGATCCTGGGTGGTCCGGAAGCGCTCGATCGCCGCGCTGCGCGCCTGCTGGTACTGCTGGCGCAGGGCAGGCAGTTCGGCGACCGCGTTCACGCGACCGCGCGCAACAGCTCCGGGCGGGCGGGCGTGCCGGCCGAGACGGTCAGCACTTCGTGGCCGGCGTCGGTCACGAGCACCGTGTGCTCCCACTGGGCCGACAGGCTGTGGTCCTTCGTGACGATCGTCCAGCCATCGGCCATCTCGCGCACCTCTCGCCGCCCGGCGTTGATCATCGGCTCGACGGTGAAGATCATGCCGGGCTCGAGCCGCTCGCCGGTGCCGGGGCGGCCGTAGTGCAGCACCTGCGGCTCTTCGTGGAAGCGCCGCCCGATGCCGTGGCCGCAGAACTCGCGCACCACCGAGTAGCCGCTCGCCTCGGCGTGGCGTTGGATCGCGTGGCCGATGTCGCCGAACGTGGCGCCCGGGCGCACCTGGTCGATGCCGATCCACATGCACTCGTAGGTGACCTGGCACAGCCGCCGCGCGCCGACCGCAGGCTCGCCGACCATGAACATCCGGCTGGTGTCGCCGTGGAAGCCGTCCTTGATGACGGTGACGTCGATGTTCAGGATGTCGCCGTTCTTGAGCACCCGGTCGCCGGGGATGCCGTGGCAGACCTGGTGGTTCACCGAGGTGCAGATCGAGCGCGGATACGGCCGGTAGCCCGGCGGCGCGTAATTGAGCGGCGCCGGGATGGTCTTCTGGACGTTGACCATGTAGTCGTGGCAGAGCCGGTCGAGCTCGCCGGTGGTGACCCCGGCGCGGACGAACGGCGTGACGTAGTCGAGCACCTCGCTGGCGAGGCGGCCCGCCACGCGCATCGCTTCGATCTCGGGGGCGGACTTGATGACGATGGACATGCTATGATTATAAGCTTGGCTGGATGTCCATGAGGTCAGCGTGCCGCGGGCTCTTCCGCAGCGGCTGCACCCACCGGCGTCCGGCCGAAATCGCGCGCACCGCCCCAGTTGGGTGCCGCCGATGGCGCCCCCGGGCGCCGGCCGGGCCGCCGAGGCCCGAGTCCGGATGCCCAGGCCGCGATCGGAGGTTGGCGAAACGCGCGCCGCGACCGGCCCTGCCTACGGCGGGGGCCCGGACACCGCGGCGCGGCGCCGCAGGCGGTGCGTCAGGCTCAACCCGATAGGAGTTTGTCATGTCCGTCACCATGCGGCAAATGCTCGAGGCCGGCGTTCATTTCGGCCACCAGACGCGCTTCTGGAACCCGCGGATGGCCCCGTACATCTACGGCCACCGCAACAAGATCCACATCTTCAACCTCGAAAAGAGCCTGGTCATGTACCAGGACGCGATGAAGTACCTGCGCCAGCTCGCGGCCAATCGCGGCACGGTGCTCTTCGTCGGCACCAAGCGCCAGGCGCGCGAGATCGTCGCCGAGGAAGCGGCGCGCGCAGGCATGCCGTACGTCGACCAGCGCTGGCTCGGCGGCATGCTCACCAACTTCAAGACGGTCAAGTCGTCGATCAAGCGCCTGAAGGACATGGAGACCACGATGTCCGAGGGCGGCGTCGAGCGCATGTCGAAGAAGGAGTCGCTGATGTTCCAGCGCGAGCTCGACAAGCTGCACACCAGCCTCGGCGGCATCAAGGAAATGGGCGGGCTGCCCGACGCGCTGTTCGTGATCGACGTCGGCTTCCACAAGATCGCGGTCACCGAGGCCAACAAGCTCGGGATTCCGATCGTCGCGGTGGTCGACACCAACCACTCGCCAGAAGGCATCGACCACGTCATTCCCGGCAACGACGACTCGGGCAAGGCGATCCGCCTGTACGCGCGCGGCGCGGCCGACGCGATCCTCGAGGGACGCGCCGCCTCGCTGCAGGAGGTGGTCAAGGCGGCCGGCGACGACGAGGAATTCGTCGAAGTCGACGGCGAGGAAGCCTGAACGACCGGCACGGCCAAGGCGAACACAGGAGCAGCACGATGGCGGAAATCACCGCGAGCATGGTGAAGGAACTGCGCGAGAAGACCGACGCGCCGATGATGGAGTGCAAGAAGGCGCTCACCGAGGCCGGCGGCGACATGGGCCGCGCCGAGGAGATCCTGCGGGTCAAGCTCGGCAACAAGGCGAGCAAGGCCGCGGCGCGCGTCACGGCCGAGGGTGTCGTCGGGATCTGGCTCTCCGATGACCGCAAGCTCGGCGCGATCGTCGAGGTGAACTGCGAGACCGACTTCGTCGCCAAGAACGACGACTTCCTCGCGTTCACCCGTGACGTCGCGGCGCTGGTGGCCAGCGCCAACCCGGCCGACGTGGCCGCGCTGTCGGCGTTGCCGATGGGCGCGGGCACCGTCGAGTCGGTGCGCACCGCGCTGGTCGGGCGCATCGGCGAGAACATGAGCATCCGGCGCTTCGCCCGGGTGGCCGCCCAGGGCCGGCTGGCCAGCTACGTGCACGGCGGCTCGAAGATCGGCGTGCTGATCGACGTCGACGGCGGCGACGAGGCGCTGGCCAAGGACCTGGCGATGCACATCGCGGCGGGCAAGCCCAAGGCGCTGTCGAAGGAAGGCGTGCCGGCCGACGACGTCCAGCGCGAGCGCTCGATCGCTCAGCAGAAGGCCGCCGAGTCCGGCAAGCCGGCCGAGATCGTGGCGAAGATGGTCGAGGGGGCGGTCCAGAAGTACCTGAAAGAGGTCACGCTGCTCGGCCAACCGTTCGTGAAGGACGACAAGCTCACCGTCGAGCAACTGCTCAAGCAGCGCGGCGCCCGCGTCGCGCGCTTCGAGCTGTACGTGGTCGGCGAGGGCATCGAGAAGAAGCAGTCCGACTTCGCCGCCGAGGTTGCCGCGCAGGCGGCTGCCGCGGCGGCTCGGTGACAGCATTCGACCCGAAAAAGCCCCATAATTCCGGGCGGCGCGGCCCGGGCCCGGCAAAGGGCGGCTGCGCCGGTCAGGAGGAGGGTGAGTGAGTTCGAACGACAGCCTGGCGCGCGCGAGCGCCGCGCCGACGCCCGCGCTGGCCTACCGGCGCGTGTTGCTCAAGCTCTCCGGCGAATCGCTGATGGGCGACGAGGCCTACGGCATCGACCGCTCGACGATCGAGCGGATGGCCCGCGAGATCGCCGACGTGGTCGCGATGGGGGTCGAGCTGGCGATCGTGATCGGCGGCGGCAACATCTTTCGCGGGGTCGCAGGAGGCGCGGCGGGCATGGATCGCGCGACCGCCGACTACATGGGCATGCTCGCCACCGTCATGAACTCGCTGGCCCTGCAGGATGCGCTGCGCCAGCGCGGCGTGGCCGCCCGCGTGCAGTCGGCGCTCAAGATCGAGCAGGTGGTCGAGCCCTACATCCGGCCCAAGGCGCTGCGCTACCTCGAGGAAGGCAAGGTCGTCATCTTCGCCGCCGGTACTGGCAACCCGTTCTTCACCACCGACACGGCGGCCGCGCTTCGCGGCGCCGAGATGGGCGTCGAGGTGGTGCTCAAGGCGACCAAGGTCGACGGCGTCTACAGCTCCGACCCGATGACCGACCCGTCGGCGAAGCGCTTCCACCGCATCAGTTTCGACGAGGCGATCGCGCGCCACCTGAAGGTGATGGACGCGACCGCGTTCGCGCTGTGCCGTGACCAGAAGCTCCCGATCAAGGTGTTCTCCATTCTCGAGGAGGGCGCGCTGCGCCGCGCGCTGAGCACCGACGACGAGGGCACGCTGGTCCATGTCTGAGCGCGTCCGCGCGCGAAACCGGGGCGCGTCCCGAGAACTTTTCCGGAGGTAGCATGAGCATCGCCGAGGTCAGGCAATCGGCCGAACAGAAGATGCAGCGATCGATCGAGTCGCTCAAGACGAGCCTCGCCAAGATCCGCACCGGGCGCGCGCATGCGGGGTTGCTCGACCACATCATGGTCGACTACTACGGCAGCATGGTGCCGATCGGCCAGGTCGCCAACGTCGCGGTGCAGGACGCGCGGACGATCACGGTGCAGCCCTGGGAGAAGAAGATGGTGCAGGTCGTCGACAAGGCGATCCGCGAATCCGACCTCGGGCTCAATCCGGCCACCGCCGGCGACGTGATCCGCGTACCGATGCCGCCGCTGTCCGAGGAGCGCCGGCGCGAGCTCACCAAGGTGGTCAAGCACGAGGGCGAGCAGGCGAAGGTGGCGGTGCGCAACCTGCGCCGCGACGCCAACGAGCACCTGAAGAAGCTGCTCAAGGACAAGGAAATCTCGGAAGACGACGAGCGGCGGGCGCAGGAAGACGTGCAGAAGCTCACCGACCGCTTCGTGGTCGAGATCGACCGTATGCTCGCGGTGAAGGAACAGGAGATCATGACCGTCTGAGCGCAGCGCCCGGACGCCCATGCCCACGACGATGCCCACGTTCGCCAGCTCCACGATCGCGGTGCCCGAGTACCGCTCGGTTCCGCGCCACGTGGCGATCATCATGGACGGCAACGGCCGCTGGGCCACGTCGCGGCACCTGCCGCGGGTCGCTGGCCACGCCAAGGGTGTCGAGGCGGTCCGCGCGACGGTCGAGGCCTGCGCCCGCCGCGGCGTCGACTTCCTGACCCTGTTCGCGTTCAGCTCCGAGAACTGGCGCCGGCCTGCCGACGAAGTGTCCGTGCTGATGCGGCTGTTCATCTCGGCGCTCGAACGCGAGGTATCCAAGCTGCACCGCAACGGCATCCGGCTGCGCGTGGTGGGCGAGCTCTCCGCGTTCGAGCCGCGGCTGCGCGAGTTGATCGCGCAGGCAGAGGAACACACCGCCGGCAACCAGGGCATGACGCTGACGATCGCGGCCAACTACGGCGGCCGCTGGGACATCCTGCAGGCCGTCCAGGCGGCGCTGCGCGAGCAGCCCGAGCTCGCGCGGCACCCGGA
>CALMSQ010000252.1:0-10816 GCA_937872345.1 uncultured Burkholderiales bacterium
T
Organism: uncultured Burkholderiales bacterium; assembly: GCA_937872345.1. Lineage (GTDB taxonomy): Bacteria > Pseudomonadota > Gammaproteobacteria > Burkholderiales > Burkholderiaceae_E > Zeimonas. The sequence goes on from CALMSQ010000252.1 coordinate 2, forward strand.
CGCGCTGCCATTCGGTGTCGCCTTGCGCGCGGTAGTAGTCGAGCCCGGTCTCGCCGATCGCGACGACCTTCGGGTGGGCGGCCAGGCGCACCAGCGTCTCGACGTCGGGCTCGACCGTGTCCGGGTAGTCGGGGTGGACCCCGACCGATGCGCTCAGGCGGGCGTCGCGCGCCGCGACTTCCAGCACGCGCTCGAACTCGGTCAGCGTGACGCAGACGCACAGCGCATGTCCTACTTCGTGCGTCGCCATGTCGGCCAGGACCTGGTCGAGGCGGCCCGCGAGTTCGGGAAAATCGAGATGGCAGTGGGAATCGACGAGCATGGCCGCGTTGCTGGAGCTCACCCGCCATTGTATCGACAGGTGTCGCGGCTCCCCGCGGCCTGAGGCTGCGGGGCCAGCGACGCCGGACGCGGCGCCGCGCGCGGCGCGTCAGATCGTGTGCGTCGGCCGGTTCGCCTTCAGCGCGCCGCCCAGCAGGGTCTCGATCCGGTTGCGTGCCTGAGTGCCCGCGTCGTCTCGCGAGAACTGGACGCCGAGTCCTTGCTGCCTGCCAGGCGTGCCCGCGGGAGTGACCCAGACCACCTTGCCGGTGACCGACAGCTTGTTCGGGTCGTCCATCAGCGACAGGATCAGGTACAGCTCGTCGCCGAGATTGACGGTGCGCGTCGTCGGCACGAACAGGCCGCCGCCCTCGACGAACGGCATGTAGGCCGCGTAGAGCGCCGCCTTCTCGCGGATCGCCAACTGCACGACGCCGGGCCGTGCCCCGGCGCGCGCCGGTTGGCCGGCAGACGCGACCGCGGCGGTTCCGCTCGTGGCCTCCAGGGCGCCCGATCCGGGCATCGTGGACGGCTCGAGCGTGGCCGTGAGGACTGCCCCCGTGGTCGGACCCAACAGCGTCGCGTTCGATACCTCATCCATCGCTCACCCCTCCTGCTCGTGCCCGGCCGATCCGGGTTCCCTCGGCGCTCAGCCCGCCAGCGCGGCACGAACGTCCAGCAACGCATCCTCGATCATCAGCCGCGGATTCAGCGGATGACCGACCGCCCGGGCTGCCCGATCGAGGCGGGCGGCGAGGCGGTCCAGTGCAGCCAGGCCGGTGCGTTGCGCCAGCACCCTCAGCCGATCGGCCCGATCGGGGAAGTAGCGCGGCTCGGCGCCGGCGCACACCCTCTGCAGGTCGATTACCCAGGTCTGCAGCGTCGCGGTCCACATCGCCGGTTCGATGTCGGCCAGCGCATCGGCTGCCTGCACCATGCCAGTCTCGGGAATGCCGGCCAGTGTCTCCACGATCAGCCGATGGATGGCGGCCTGAGCAGGATCGGCGAATCGGCGCGCGCGCAGCGGCGCACCGCCGGCCGCGGCCAGCCACGCTCGCGCCTGCGCAAGGTCCACGCCGGCGTCGGCGGCCAGCCATGCTGCGGCCGCCTCGGCGGCCGGCATCGGCAGCCCCAGCGATCGGCACCGCGAGCGCACGGTGGCCGGCAACACGTCGGGCCGGCCGCTGACCAGCACGAAGCGCGTTGCGCCGCTGGGCTCCTCGAGCGTCTTCAGCAGCGCGTTGGCGGCGGCGGTATTGAGCGCGTCGGCCGGGTCGATCAGCACGACCTTGGTCCCGCCTCGATGGCCGCCGACTTCGGTGAAGCGCTCGAGGGCGCGCACCTGGTCGATCCGGATGTCGCGCGACGGCTTGGCGGCGCCCTTGCCCGCCGGCTTTCGCGCTGGCTCGTCTCCCGAACCGCCCTCGCCCTCGCGCGCCTCGTCGGCGGCGGCCGGTGCGAGCAGCCGGAAGTCCGGGTGGTTTCCCTGCTCGAACCAGCCGCAGGCGCTGCAGCGACCGCAGGCGCCGCCGTCGGGTAGCGTCGATTCGCACAGCAGCGCGCGCGCCAGTTCGGTCGCGAACGCGGACTTGCCGATGCCGGCCGGGCCGTGGATCAGCAGCGCGTGGTGCAGTTGCGCGCGCTGGGCGAGCAGCTTCGCCCAAGCCGGTTCGAGCCACGAATAAATCATGTATTACAAAGCTCTGAGATATCTTCTTCGAGTATCACACGAATTTCTGGAATGGCCCTTTCGCCGTCCAGCGTCACGAACCGCTCGGGGTCGGCGCGCACCCGCGCGAGGTAGCCCTGGCGCACCCGCTCGAAGAAGGCGATGTCTTCGGACTCGAAGCGATCCGGGGCGCGCGCGGACGTGCGGCGCCGCGCCGCCAATGGCGGAGCGAGGTCGAACAGGTAGCTGCGATCGGGCTGGAACCCGCCGTGCACCCAGGCCTCGAGCCAGGCGATTCGCTCGAGGGACGCGCCGCGGCCGCCCCCTTGGTAGGCGTAGGTCGAATCGGTGAAGCGGTCGCAGACGACCCATTGGCCGGCGGACAGCGCCGGGCGGACCAGCCGCTCGAGGTGGTCGGCGCGCGCTGCGAACATCAGCAGCAGCTCGGTCTGCATCGCCATCGTCCGGTGCAGCAGCAGCTCGCGAAGCGACTCGGCGAGTGCCGAGCCGCCGGGCTCGCGCGTCTGCACCACGTCGATCCCGCGGCTTCGCAGGCGCTCGACGTACCACTCGACGTGGGTGCTCTTGCCCGCGCCGTCGATGCCCTCGAAGGTGATGAAGCGCCCGTTCATCGGCCGTTGCGCTGGTAACGCGACACCGCGCGGTTGTGGCTCGCGAGGTCGTCGGAGAACTCGCTGGTGCCGTCGCCGCGCGCGACGAAGTACAGCGCCGGCACGTCGGCGGGCTTCAGCGCCGCTTCGATCGAGGCCTTGCCGGGCAGCGCGATCGGCGTCGGCGGCAGGCCCGCGCGGGTGTAGGTGTTGTAGGCGGTGTCGGCCTGCAGGTCGCGCTTGCGCAGGTTGCCGTCGAAGCGCTCGCCCATTCCGTAGATCGTCGTCGGGTCGCTCTGCAGCATCATGCCGCGCTTGAGCCGGTTGACGAACACCGCCGCCACCTTGTCACGATCCATCGGGTGGCCGGTTTCCTTCTCGACGATCGAGGCCATCACCAGCGCCTCGTACGGGCTGCGGTACGGCAGCGATGGATCGCGCGCGTCCCAGGCGGCGCGCAGCGCCTGCTGCTGCTTGCGGTAGGCCTGACGGTAGATGTCCACGTCGCTCGCGCCCGGCGAGAAGGTGTACGTGTCCGGGAAGAACAGCCCCTCGGCGCGCCGTTCCGGAGCGCCGATCATCCCGAGCAAGGCCCCTTCGTCGACGCCCTTCGTGTCGTGCGCGAGATCGGGATGCGCGTCGATCGCGTCGCGCATCTGCCGGAAGGTCCAGCCCTCGATGAAGCGGATGTCGGTGACCAGCACGTCGCCGCGCACCAGCTTGTCGAGCAGCGCATCGACGGTCAGCGGCGGGGAAAATCCGTAGGTGCCAGCCTTCAGGCGCCCGTCGTAGCGGCGCAGCTTGTACCAGATCCACAGCCGCGTCGGCGAGATGTCGATGCCCTGCGCGCGCAGTCCCGCCGCGACCGTGCGCACGCTTGCGCCCTTGGGCACCGTGTAGCGCACCGGCGCAGCAGCGAACGCGAGCGGCTCGGCGGTGAAGCTGTGCCAGGCCCAGGCGAGCGCGCCCGCGGCCGCCAGCAGCAGCGCGATCAGCAGGGTCGCGATTCGGCCCTTTATTCGACCCTTTGGCACAGCGGTCATGGCCTCGGCGGGCGGAAGGGGTGCCTATAATAATCCCGACCCCCTCCGGATCAGCCATGCTCGCCGCCTCCCCCACTCTTGCCGACGACAGCGCGGCGCGCGCCGCCGTCGAATCCACCGGCGCCCGCTTCGCGACCGACGCCTATGGCCCGCAGGCGCTCCGCGACGAGGCCGCCCCGCCCCTCGACACGCTGGCCCGCGGTGCGGTGGCGCTGCTGCCCGATCACGGCCTGCTCGCGCTGACCGGAGACGACCGGGTGCGCTTCCTGCACTCGATGACCACCAACGACGTCGAGCGCCAGCCCGACTCGAAGGCGCGCTTGCACGGGTTGTGCACCCCCAAAGGCCGCCTGCTCGCCACGATGCTGGCCTGGCGCGATCCGTCGGCGATCTGGCTGTTGCTGCCCCGGCCGCAAGCCGAGCCGATCCGCAAGCGCCTTTCGATGTACGTGCTGCGCGCGAAGGTGCGCGTCGAGGACCGCTCCGACGCATGCGTGGTGCTCGGCGTCTGCGGCGAGCGCGCCGTCGGCGCTCTCGGGTCGCTGGGCCTGCCCGCGCCCGCGGCGTTCGAGGTGGCGCAGGCAGCGCCAGGCGGCGACGCGTCGATCCCCACGACGGTCGTCGGGCTCCCCGCGATCGGCAGTGGCGCCTCTGTCGATTCGGCCGCTTTGGCGCGCTGGCTCGTCGTGATGCCGGCCAGTTCGCTGGGCCGGGCCTGGCCTGTCCTTGCGGGGCACCTGAGTCCGGTGGGCAGCGCGGCCTGGCGCTGGACCGACGTGCGCAGCGGCGTGGCGCGGATCGTGCCGGCGACGGTGGAGCAGTTCGTTCCACAGATGATCAATTTCGACACGGTCGGCGGGGTCAGCTTCGACAAGGGCTGCTATCCGGGCCAGGAGATCGTCGCCCGCAGCCACTATCTGGGCAAGGTGAAGCGGCGGGTATTCCTCGCGCACGTCGACGGGCCAGAGCCGGCGCCCGGCGCCGAAGCCTTCGCCGAGGCCGCCGGGCCGGTCGGCCAGGTCGTCCTCGCGGCTCCCGCACCCGGCGGTGGCACCGACCTGCTCGTCGAGGCGCAGGCCGCCGTCGTCGCGCAGGCGGGGGGGCTGCAGGTCGATGGCCGTGCGCTGCGCATCGAGCCCCTGCCCTATGAACATCCGTCCGAAGCCTGAGCGGGGGGCTCGCCGATGAGCCAGGTCGTCATGGTCTGGTTTCGCGCCGATCGCGCGCAAGACAGCGCGTGCGCCGAGCGCCTGTCCGCGCTCGGCCGGCGCATGGCCGAGACCCTCGGCGTCGAGGCCCGCTCGGGCTGGCGCGACGAGCCGGGCTATCGAACCTGGCTCGAGACCTACGAGCCGCTCGACGCCGGGCGCTGCGACGCATTCATCGGCGCGCTGCAGGCGGCGGCGAAGGAGTTGGGCCTCGACGCGCTGGCCACGGGCGGGCGGCACGTCGAGGTGTTCGAGTGGAGCGCCTGAACCTGCTGCGCGGCATCCGCCGATGTGCCTGATCGGCTTCGCGCTCGATGCGCACGACGACTTCGTGCTGCTGCTCGCAGCCAATCGCGACGAATTCTATTCGCGCGCGGCGGCGCCGGCGTCGTGGTGGACCGACCGCGCACCGGCCTGGGGCGGGCGCGACCTCGAGGCCGGAGGCAGCTGGCTGGCGATCGACCGCCACGGACGCCTCGCGGCGGTGACCAACGTGCGCGATCCGTCGGCGCCGCCCGGGCGCCGATCGCGCGGCGAGCTGGTCGCCGACTTCGTCGGCAGCGACGTGCCGCTCGACCTGTACGCGGCGCGCGTCGCCGACCGTGGCGACGACTATGCGGGCTTCAACCTGCTGCTGTTCGACCCGGCGGCGCCGCATCCGGCGCTGTACGTGTCGAACCGCGATCCGCGGCGCGTGGTCGAGGTCCCGGCCGGCGTGCACGGCCTGTCGAATGACCTGCTCGACAGCGACTGGCCGAAGGTGCGCCACCTGTCGAGTCGCCTGGCAGGCGCGCTCGCCGATCCGCACGCGCCGATCGACACCGTGCTGCTCGACGCGCTGGCCGATCGCTCGCAGCCGTCCGACGATGCGTTGCCCGACACCGGCATCGGTCTTGCGCGCGAGCGCGTGCTCGCGCCGGCGATGATCGTCGCGCCCGAGCTGGGCTACGGCACGCGAGCCTCGACGCTGGTCGCGGTCCGGCGCGACGGACGCATCGAGACGTTCGAGCGCAGCTGGGTCCCCGACGGCGCCTCGCTGCGCGTGGCCGGCGACCGGCGGGCGCGCTTTACTTCAGCGCGCCGAACACCCGCTCGATGACTTTCGAGCCGGCCTTCAGCGGATCGCGGCGGATTGCCTTTTCTTCCTCGGCGATCATCAGGTACAGCCCGTCGAGCGCGCGCGTCGTGACGTAGCGCTCGACCGACGCGTCGCGCTCCTTCAGCAGCCCGAGCTTCGAGGCCTGTCCGGCCAGCGAGTTGTAGCGCTTGGCCAGGCCGAGCCGCGAGACCTGCTGCGTCACGATGGGCAGGAAGCGCTCGGTCAGTGGCGCCTGCGTGCGCGACTTGAAGAAGCGCGTGACCGAATCGTCACCACCGGTGAGGATTCCCTTCGCGTCGGCCACCGTCATCGACTTCACGGCCGCGACGAGCAGCTGTTTGGCCTGCGGGACGGCCTGCTCGGCGGCGCGATTCATCGACGTGACCAGTTCGTCGAGCTCGCGCCCGCGGCCCATCGTTCGCAGCAGTCCCTCGGCCTGACGCAGCCCGTCGGGCAGAGGAATGCGCACCTTGGGGTCGTCGAGGAAGCCGCCGGGCTTGCCCAGCCGTGCGACTGCCTGCCCGGCGCCGCGCTCGAGTGCCACGCGCAGCGCACTGCTCGCGTCGGCGTTGGACACGGCGTCGAGGGCGCCCGCACGAGCCGGCGGAGCGTTCAGGCCCGCGACCAACGCGACGCACGCCGATGCGCCCAGCGCGATCAGATTTCGCCGCATCTTCACGTGCGCGATGCCGACCTCGTCGTAGGGTTCGCCCACCGGCACGAAGCCCTGGGCGCGATAGAACTGCTCGACCTGCCGCTGCGCGCTGAGTTCGATGCGCGTGTCGCCCCGTGCGCCGGCGATGGCCACCAGCGTCTCGAGCACGCGCCGGCCGATGCCCTGGCCGCGGACGTCGGCGCGCACCGCCATCCGTCCGATGCGCCCGTCGGGCAGCAAGCGGCCGGTGCCCACCGGCTCGTCGCCGCGATACGCGACGCAGTGCACCGAGCGCGCGTCCCATTCGTCCCATTCGAGCTCGGCAGGAATGCCCTGCTCGCGGACGAACACCGCCGTGCGCAGCGCGCCCGCGGCGGCGCCCAGCGTCGCCCAATCTCCGGTGCGCAGTTCGATGGTCCGCGCGTCGACCGTGTCGTTTCCGTTCATGTCATCGCCCCTGTTCCGGTTGCCCGAAGGCCTCTCGCAAGGCCGCGCAGGCATCGTCGTGCGCGCGCCGCGCCGCCTGCACGAATCCGGCGTGCTGGAAGAACGAGTGGATCATTCCATCGTACTGGACGAACCGCACCGCGACGCCCGCTTCGCGCAGTCCCTGGGCATAGGCGTGGTCCTCGTCGATCAGCGGGTCGTATTCGGCCCCGGCGATCCAGGCCGGTGCCAGTCCGCGCAGGTCGGGCGCCGCGAGCGGTGCGAACCGCCAGTCGAGCCGGTCGCGCGCGTCGCGCAGCGTCTGCGCGAAGAACCACTGCACGGTCTGCGCGTCGAGCAGATAGCCGCTGGCGAAGCGCCGGTACGAGTCGGTGTCCTGGTGGCTCGACACCCCGGGGTAGATGAGCAGCTGCAACGCGAGCGTCCATCCCTGGTCGCGCGCGTGGATCGCGCTGGCTGCCGCGAGGGTCCCTCCGGCGCTGTCGCCGCCGACCGCGATCCGTGCCGGATCGACGCCCAGCGCGGTCGCCTCGTTGCGCAACCACGCCAGGCTCTCGAACGCGTCGTCCTGCGCGCTCGGAAAGCGGTGCTCGGGCGCGAGCCGGTAGTCGACGGAGTAGACCAGGCAATCGCCGCCGAGCGCGAGCACGCGGCAGACGCGATCGTGCGTGTCGACCGAGCCGATCGTGAACCCGCCGCCGTGGAAGTACAGCAGCGCGGGCCGCGGCTCGGCCCAGCTGTGCGGCCACGGCGCGTACTCGCGCACCCGCAGCACGCGCCCGGGCAGCTCCACGTCGATGTCCTGCACCGCGTGCAGCGACGGGGGCACGATGTCGAGCGTCGCCGACGCCTTCGCGTAGTGCTCGCGCGCCTGCACGGCGCCGAGCTCCGGATAGGGCGGCACCGACGAGCGCTGCGCCCAGTACAGGATCTTCTCGACCTGCGGGTCAAGCGGCATCGTCGACGAACCCGGAGATCTCCCGGATGATCCGTTGCGGCTGCTCGTGTACGAGCCAGTGCGTCGCGTCGGCCAGTCGCACGATGCGCAGGTCGGGCACCAGCCGGTCCAGGCCGTCGAGCAGCACCGGCAGCAGCGCGGTGTCGCCGTCGCCCCAGATCACCAGCGTCTTCGCGCGCACGACGAAGTCGTCTTCGGCGAGCGCCAGCCGCGCGGCGCCGGGGTCGTCGCCGATGGGCGGATACAGCGGCGAGGCGCGATAGTAGTTGACGCCGCCGGCGATCGCGCCCGGCTGCGCCCACGCGGCGTGATAGGCGTCGCGCACCTCGCCGTGGAACCAGGCCGCACCGCCCAACCGCAGGAAGAAATCGTCGAGCCGCGCGAAACCGTCGCGCGCGAGCACCGCTTCGGAGCCGGGCCGGCGCAGCCAGTTCATGTACTGGCTCGCCGCCTGCTGCGCGGCGTCGTGCGCCAGTGCGCGCGCGAACGGCACCGGGTGCGGCGAGTTCAGGATGACCAGCCTGGCCACCCGCTGCGGGTGTGCGATCGCGTACGACCACGCCGCCGCGCCGCCCCAGTCGTGCGCGACCAGCACGCAGCGCTCGTGCCCGAGGCCGCGCACCAGCGCGTCGATGTCGGCCACCAGCGCCGAGGCCCTGTACGCCCGCACGTCCGTGGGCTTGTCCGACAGGTTGTAGCCGCGCAGGTCAGGCGCCACCGCGTGGAAGCGCTCGCCGAAGGCCGGCAGCAGCGCCCGCCACGCGTACCAGAACTCGGGAAAGCCGTGCAGGAAGACCATCAGCGGCGCCCCGGGCGCGCCGCACGACGCGTAGTGCAGCCGGACATCGGCCGCGACCTGGACGAAGTGGCCCGACGTGACGGCGGGGGGCGCGGAGGCACTCATGAGGCGCGGCCTTGCATCACTCGGGACGGTGCGCCACGTCTGGCTTGAAGCTGAACGGGTCGCTCGGGTTGCGTTGCGCGATCACGTCCTGCAGCCGCAGCTCGACCGAAGCGAGGATCTTCGGGTGCGTGATCACGTAGAACCGGTCCTCGCCGATCGCGTCGAACGTCATCCGGGCCACTTCGGCGGCGCTGATCCGACCCGACGACACGGCCTTCTCCGACGCCTTCTGCGAGGCGATCATCGAAGCGGTGGGCGCGGCGCTGTCCTGCAGGTCTGCCGGCCGGTTGCGGTGCGACTGGGCAATGCCGGTCGGCACGAACGCCGGGCACAGCAGGCTCACGCCGATCCGTGCGCCGGTCACGCGCAGGTCCTGGTACAGCGTCTCGGTCAGCGTCACGACGCCGTGCTTGCTGACGTTGTAGACGCCCATCAATTGCGGAGACAGCAGGCCGGCCACCGATGCGGTGTTGACCACGTGGCACTCGTCGCCCTGGGCCAGCATGATCGGCACGAACGTGCGCACGCCGTGGATCACGCCCCAGAGGTTGACGCCCAGCACCCACTCCCAGTCCTTGACGCTGTTCTCCCAGACGAGTCCTCCGGACGCGACCCCGGCGTTGTTGAACAGCAGGTGCACCGCGCCGTAGGCGTCGAGCGTGCGTTGCGCCAGCCGCTCGACGTCCGCGCTGCGGCTCACGTCGACCGTCTCGCCGATCACCTGCGCGCCCTGCCCGCGCAGCTCGTCGACGGTCGCGGCGAGCGCCTCGGGCTGGATGTCGGCCAGCGAGAGCTTCATGCCGAGTTGCGCGCCGATGCGCGCGAACTCGCGTCCGAAGCCGCTGCCGGCCCCGGTGACGACGGCGACCTTGCCCGCGAAGTCCTTCATGGTCAGACGAGCCTCACCAGTTGCTTGCCGACGTTGCGGCCCTTGAGCAGCCCGATGAAGGCCTCGGGCGCGCTCTCGAGCCCCTGTGCGATCGTTTCGCGGTACTTCAGTTCGCCCGCCGCGACCAGCGCGCCGAGCTCGCGCAGCGCGTCCGGCCAGAGCTCCATGTGTTCGGAGACGATGAAACCCTCGATCCGAAGCCGGTTGACCAGCACCGAGCGGAAGTTCTGCAGAGGCATCGCCTGCCCGTCGTAGCCCGAAATCAGCCCGCAGATCGCGATCCGCCCGAACGCGTTCATCCTGCGCAGCACCGCGTCGAGGGTCTCGCCGCCGACGTTGTCGAAGTAGCCGTCGATGCCGTCCGGCGTGGCTGCCCGCAAGTCTGCGTAGAGCCGCCCCGCCTTGTAGTCGACGCAGGCGTCGAAGCCGTACTCGTCGACCACGATGCCGCACTTCTGCGCCCCGCCCGCGACGCCCACCACGCGGCAGCCCTTGCGCTTCGCCAGCTGGCCGACGACCGAACCCACTGCGCCGCTGGCCGCGGACACCACGACCGTCTCACCCTCCTTCGGCGCGATGATCCGGTTCAGGCCGTACCACCCGGTGATGCCCGGCATCCCGACCGCGCCGAGCCAGGCCGACAGCGGCACGTGCGTCGTGTCCACCTTGCGGATCGCGCTGCCGTCGGTCTTGCCGTACAGCTGCCAGCCGAACATGCCGATCACCTTGTCGCCGACCGCGAACTTCGGGTTGCGGCTCTCGACCACCTCGCCGGCGGTGCCGCCGATCATCACCTCGTCGAGCGGCTGCGAGGCCGCGTACGACTTCGCGTCGTCCATCCGGCCGCGCATGTACGGGTCGAGCGACAGGAAATGATTGCGCACGAGCACTTCGCCGGGGCCGAGCTCGGGGATCGCGGTCTCGACCAGCCTGAAGTTGGCGGGCGTGACTTCGCCCTTCGGTCGGCTGGCCAGCAGGATCTGCAGGTTCTTGTCGCTCATGATGCGGTCT
>CALMSQ010000253.1:0-72017 GCA_937872345.1 uncultured Burkholderiales bacterium
GAAAAGGAGACACCATGAGCGCTGTCGACCAGAAGCCGGTCACCAGGGACCTCGACGACGTCATCGCCAGGATACCGCGGCTCGAGTTGCTTGGCCGCCCGGAGTGCGTGACGCAGACGGACGGGATCATGGTCCTGGCCTTCCCGTTCGACGATGACGGCGAGCCCAGGGTCGATCACCTCGCGCACGTCGAGCGCTACAGGCTGGCCGCCGTGCTGCGCGATATCCTCCGGCGGCTCACGCCGCCTGTCGGCCCCAACATCAGCGCGCACATCAACCACGAGGGCAAGTTCCAGTCCGACAAGTATCCGGACTGCCCGGCCGGCAAGGTGCCGCTGAGCGTCGAGGACCGCACGGCGCAGGATCTGCTGTGGCGCTACGCGCAACGCCGGCGCGCCGTCGACGCCGAGTTCTCCGCCGACCTCGAGACGTGCCTACGCGCCGCAGGCTACGAGCCAACCGGCGTGATGCCGGAGCCGGTGACATGAGGTCGATCTCCAACCTCGAGATCTCGGCGACTCCGAAACCCGCGCCGCTCCCCCACATCATGGTTGATCTGGAGACCATGGGCGCCACCCCGGGGAGCGCCATCGTCAGCTTGGGTGCCGTCGCCTTCGATCCGGTCGCCGGCACGCTGGGTGAGGAATTCTACCGCATCATCACTCTGCGCTCTTGCCAGCGCTTCGGGCTGACCATCGACCCCGACACCGTCATGTGGTGGCTGCAGCAGTCCGACGCGGCGCGCGCCGAGCTCAGCTGGGCTAGTGCGGATGAGCTCCCTAGCGTGCTGGGTTGGTTTTCCGCCTGGTGGCGCCGCCAGGGTGGGCAGTTCATCTGGGGCCATGGCGGCAATTTCGATGAGCCGCTTCTGTCGGCCGCCTTCAAGGCGGCGCACGTCGAGGCGCCCTGGAAGTATGCCGACGCACGCTGCACCCGCACGCTCTTCGCCCTGACCGGCGATCGCCCGGATCGGGAGCAGGGCGTCCACCACACCGCTCTGGATGACGCCAGGGCGCAGGCGCACGCCGTCATCCGCGCATACAGCAAGCTCCGTTTGGCGGGGGCGATCGCCTGACATGCCGATCTCGGACCTCGAGCGAACCGTTGCGCGCGCGATGCAGGAGGCAGGCGTCGCTACCTGCGTCGGCGGCCATCGCATGGTGTTCATGGGCGGCTGCAACTGCGGCTGCCACAAGGACGCGAGCTGCTCGGTGCCGGTGCACGAGTGCGAGGTCTGCGGCGACTCCGACTACGGCGACAACGACGAGGCCAAGGAAACGATTCGGCGGTGCGCAGAGCGGCGCGCAGAGGAAGGGGAGACGATCTGATGTCGATGATTATCCTGGGCGAGGGTGCCGGAGCCATCGAAGTCGAGGACGGCGCCAGTGTACCTCTAACCAATCGACCTGACATGGCGCCGCTTAACCGTCGCGGGCACGTTTCTCGGCTGGGCACCTCGGTATTGCTGACGTTTCCCTACGGCGCCGGCGAGGCGGTCGCCAAGTTGGATACGGCAACCGGACAGCCCATCGGCCCCTGGCATTTCATCGAATACATTGATCTCGACGCCCTGCGCCGCGAGCGCGCGCCGAAGGTCGAGATGGTGTTCCGATGCGGGATGCCGGCACCTGATGGCGAACAACTAGATCTTGAGCCGGTGGGCGTCTTCATCAAATCGCCGACGGCGCAGACCTGGGTGCATCGTCCCGGCGCACATCAGGAATCGTGGGCGGCGTTCGACGCGGCGCTGAAATGCTGGATGGAAGTCCATGGAGCCGATCGCCTGTCCCCACGCACCGGCCCATACGACGAGAAGCTCCTGCAGGCCGCCCGCGCTCTGGGCTACGGGTCGAAGACGTGACCGGCATCGGCGGCCACCAGACGCCGCGGCCGGCGCGCACCGACGACTGGCTGACACCGGTCGCGGTGATCGACGCCCTGGGCGGCGCGGACTCCTTCGACCTCGACCCCTGCGCCCCGGCGGTGCAGCCGTGGCCGACGGCGCGCCGGACCTACACCCGGGTCGACAACGGGCTGCTGCTGCCGTGGCTCGGCCGGGTCTGGCTGAACCCGCCATACCAGCGCTACGAAATCGGCGCCTGGCTGGGCCGCATGGCCGACCACGGCCGCGGCACCGCGCTGATCTTCGCCCGGACGGACACCGAGGCCTTCCACCGCTTCGTCTGGCGCGCCTGCACGGCCCTGCTGTTTCTCGCCGGCCGGCTCGACTTCCATCGCCCCGACGGCTCGCCGGCCCGGCGTCGCATCGCCAACGCCGGCGCGCCCTCGGTGCTGGTCGCCTACGGGCCCGACGATGCCGACATCCTCGCCGCGGCTTCGATCGACGGCCAGTTCGTGCCGCTGCGCCTGCCGCGCAGCATCGTCGCTTCGGCGATCGCCCCGACGTGGCGCGAGTCCATCGTGTCGTGGTTCGCATCGAGGCCGGGACCGATCTCGCTCGCCGAGCTCTACCGCGCCTTCGCCGACCATCCCAAGGCGCGGCGCAACCGCAACGTCGGCGCCAAGATCCGGCAGGAGCTGCAACGCGGCCCGTTCCGCCGCGTCGCCGCCGGCGTCTGGGCCAGCGCGGAGTCCGCGTCGTGAGCCGCGGCTGGACCCCGATCGACAAGAACCCGCGGGTGAACTACGCCAAGGTCGACCGCGAGCTGCAGCGCGACAACAGGAAGTGGCCCGTGGCGCTGAAGGCGGTGCCGCCGCAGGATTGGCCGGTCCCGGCCGGATCCGGCGCGCTGGGCAGGCTGGTCGGCGTCTGGCGCAGCCAGGGCTTCCTGGTGCAGGTCTTCGAGGAGCGCGGCTTCATCCGGCTCGCCGTGAACCGCGCGTCGATCGACATCTTCGGCAAGTTCCGCGACGGCATCAGCTGGGACGATCTCCAGCGCCTGAAGCGCGAAGCCGGCTACGGCGACCGCCACATGGTCGAGCTCTATCCGCCCGACGGCGATGTCGTCAACGCCTCCAACATGCGCCACCTCTGGCTGCTCAAGGAACCGCCGCCCTACGGCTGGCGGATCGTGACCCCGGTAGACAGGCCTGCGAGCGGAGGCGGCGATGTCTGATCTCGCGGCCGACTACGCCCTGACGATCGAGGAAGCCGAGTTCCTGCTCATGGTCGTGGCGGTGAAGCAGCCGGAACGCGCCGCGCTGCTGGCCCGGCGATGCCGGGATCGGGGCGTCGACGACACCATCGCGCTCTTCGCCCAAGTCGTCGGCATGGCCAACTCGGTCGTCGAGAACAACCGCGAGATGATCGAGCTGCTGCTGATCACCGAGGGCGGCGAGGATCCCCATACCGCCGAGCAGGCCAACCTGCCGACGATGCGCGGTGCGCTCCAGGGCGTCGCGATCGCCGCCGGCGTCGACGCCAACAAGGTCTGCCACGGCTGTGCCTACCGTCTCGGGTCGGCGGCCAACCAATCGCCGATCACCAGCGACGACGCCAGGTGGGTGCTCGAGGAAAGCCACCGCCACGAATTCCTCTGCCACGAGGACGTCGACGAGCGCGGCAACCCGAAGCACCTCTGCCGCGGCTTCGGCCAGGCCAGGAAGCGACTCGCGACAGAAGCAATCTCGGCGGAGGTCACCCCATGAAGCGCCGCGGCCCCTGGAAGTGCTTTCACTGCGACGAGGTGCTGCGCACGGAGTCCTGCGCGCGCCTGCACTTCGGCTCCGACGCGGAGTGCACGCCGGCGTGCCAGATCAAGATGGCCGGCGAGTACGCGCTCCTCGAGGCGCTGCGCAACGCCGAGGACGCCCGCCGCAAGGCCTGGAAAGCGGTGTCGTCGGAAGACACCGATGCCATCCGGGCCATGCACGCCATGCAGTCCAACTACGAGGTCCGTCTGAGGCAGGCCGAGGAGCAGGGCTATGCCAAGGGCCTCGCGGACGGCCGCACCATACCCGCCGATCAACCATAGGAGAGACCACGACATGCCGACCAAGCAGAACCCCGGCGAGCGCGACTGCTACGCCAGGGCGCTCCCCGACGAGCCCTACTTCGTGCTGCTGGCGCGAGATCCATCGGCGCCGTTCCTGGTGCGCGACTGGGCGGAGACCCGCAACGACCAGATCGAGGTCAGGGCGAAACCCGAGTCCGATCGCCCGATGGTCCAGGAGGCCATCGCCCTCGCCGACGCCATGACGGCATGGCGCGTCGCGAACGACGGCAAGTGGCGGGAGCCGCCGGCGCCGGTCGACGCCGCGCTCGAGCTGATCGGCCGCTACGGCGGGAACGATGGCGGCCATCACAAGCAATGGGTGCTCGACCAGGTTGCCCGCGCGCTGCTCGGTGATCGCTACGCACAGTGGCGGCTCGAGCACGGTGGCCAGAACTGGGAAGAGGGAATCCCTCCATGACTGGGGACGCCGCACCGCCGACCCGCGCGTGGCCCTTCAACGGGTATGCGCCCGGCGACTACCATTGCCGTTGCGCGCGGTGCGAGCAGATGTTCATCGGCGACAAACGCGCCGTGTCCTGCCTGCCGTGCGCCGAGAAGGTCGAGGCAGCGGTGAAGGTGTCGGCGTCCGCCGACGTCTTCACCGATCTCGAGGCCGTCATCTGGGTAGCGATCCAGGCAAGGGCGCAGAAGACGGTCGGCGACGAACTCGGTGACGTCCACTTCAAGGCTAACGGCGCCCGCCTCGATCAGGTCGCGGCGCTGGCCAAGGAAGCGCTCATGAATCGCTGGCGCCCGATCGAGACCGCGCCGGCCACCGAAGACGCGCGCGCCGATCTCTGGATCCACCACCCCGACCATACCGATGGCTACCGGATTTCCGGCGCGCGCTGGCTGGGCGGGGAGTGGTGCACCGCGGACCGGAAGCAGATATGCGGGCAGGGACGCGACGCCGAGGGCCGCTGGAACATCAGGCCGACGCATTGGCGCCCCGAGCCACCACCGCCGTTGGAGAGGGTCTCGTGACAACGCCTCCAGCTTCGCGCCGCAAGGCGAAGAAGGATCACCGATCCTGGGTCACCGAGATGGTGATCTCCCAATGGGATCGCACGGCGCTCTACATGCTCAGACTCGAACGCAATCCACACCGACCCCGGCGCGCCAAAGCGTGGCGTGTCACGGCGACAAGGTTTGTCGGCGGTCGCGCCGACGGCCGGCAGCAGTCGACATCGGAGCATCCGTTGCTGGCTGATGCGCTTCGAGCCATGGCGCGCGGCGCCAAACAGTACGCCCCGAAAGGAGGATGGTGATGCCGATCGATCCTGCTTCGAGATCTCCCAGGGTTGACTGGCCTGCGCTGATCGCGCGCATCGAGCAGGAAGAGCCGAGCTCAGAGCTATGGCTTGCTGCATTCGAGGCAGCGCATCCGCAGCCGCCCAGCGAACCGTGGAGCGAGGCGGAGAAATGGCTCGCCCTCGACCAACGGTTCAAGCTGTTGACGGCATGCAAGGCATGGCTCGACGCGGCGGACATGCTGCGGCCGGCGGGATGGCTGCTCGACATATCGGAGTGGCCGGAGCCAAACGGCATCGACGTCCGGCTTGTGCGTGAGGCCGACTACGACGATCAACTGGACATCTCAAAGACGGAGGTGATCGTGAGCAGGAAGCGCGGCTCCAACGCCGAAGCGCGCGCCCGCTGTGTCGCAAACCTCCGGGCCTGCGCGCCGATCAAGCCAGCGACGCCAGCCGCCTGACGCGATGCCAGTGCGCCTCGCCATAACGGAACCTGAAGCCCTCGAGGCCGCCATCGGCGTCGTCGAGGAGCAGCGGGTGAAGTTGCGACCATCGGTGACGGTGGCGACGGCGGCGCACGATCTGTCCTGCGACGAGTCCACGGTGCGCGCGCTGCTGCGCGCCGGCGACCTCGAGGGCCACCGGATCGGCAAGGGACTGTGCCGGAAGAAGAGCGGCAAGAAGGTCGAGCCCCGGGGCGTCAGGGTCTTCATCGACTCCATCGCGGCGTACCAGCGGCGCCACGCCACCGGCGACCCGGCGTCGGCCGACGCCGGCGAGGACGATGATGCGCCACCAACGCCCGCGCCGCGGCGCCGGCGCGCCCTGACTGGTCCACAGGCCGAGGCGATCGCCTTCTTGCAGAGGCGGGGCGTGATCCCGCAGGCTGGCCGGCGATGAGCGTGTCATGGAAGAAGAACACGTCGGGGCGCGGCGGTCGCTGGGTCTACGACTTCGTCGCCTCGGGGAAGCGTTACCAGGGCAACTGCGTCGATCCCGATGACGACGCCGTGGCGGAGACGAAGCGCCAGGCCCGCGAGATCGAGGACAAGCTCCGGCAGCGGGCCCGACAGGCGCGCCGCGCCGGCCACGACGTCATCGCGAAACCCGGCGATTTCCTCCTCGCCCAGGCGATCGCGCTCCATCTCCAGGCCCAGACCGATTCATCCGAGCTCCACGTCCTCAACCTCGAGCGCTACGCCGCCGAGATCCTCGGCTTCTTCGGCTTCGACACCATCGTCACCGCGATCACGCAGGAGAAGGTCCTCGAGTACCGGACCTTCTGCTCCAGGCAGACCGTGAAGGTCTTCCGCGGCGGCCAGCGCAAGGGGATCGCCCGGGACCAGGTCCGATGGTGGAAGGACACCGGGAGGATCCGCTCGGCGAGCTCGGTGAATCACCACCTCAACTGCCTCCGCGGCTCCCTGCTGGCCGCGCACCGCGCCAAGGATCCCGACACCGGGAAGCCCTACCTGCCGTTCCCGCCCGAGGTGCCTGGGCTGAAGGTGCCGGCGCGGCTGCCGCGGCCGATGCCCGATGACGAGCTCGCCCGCCGCCAGGCCGTGGCGCCGGCGTGGACCCAGCAGACGGCCGAGCTGGTGCGGCTGTTCGGCCTGCGGAAGGAAGAGGCCCTCACGGTCACGACCAGGAATGTCAGGACCGAGATCAGGAACAAGAAGCCGTACAGCTACCTCGTCCTGCGCGGCGAGGACAACAAGGGCGGCGACGACGTCGCCATCCATGGCGGCACCAGGGGCTCCGCCTTTCTGCTCCTCCTCGTCAGGCAGGCGCGGGAGCGGGGCGTCGAGCACCTGATCTCTTGGCCCGGCCATCGCCTCGCCGTGATCGACGACGACACCCTGTGGCGGCCGCTGAAGACGGTGAAGCGCAGCTGGCGGACCACCGCGAAGACCGCCGGCATCGAGCATCCCCACCGCATGCACGACACCAGGGCGCGCTACATCACCGAGATCGCCCGGCTCGGCAAGGACCGCCACACCCAGGGCGCCGCCCGCCACAAGGACTTCGCGACGACGCAGCTCTACATCTCGGCCGCCGAGATGGAAGTCGCCGACGTCGTCGAGCTCGCCAGCCAGCAGCGCAAGGTCGCCGCGGCGGCGCCGGCGACGAAACGGGAACGGGGGACCGTCGTGCCCCTGAACAAGAAGCGTACCGAGTCCCTTCCGCGAGTCCCTTCCAAAAAGAATAGGCGATCCCGAGAGATCGCCTAAACCCTTGCGGCATATGGTCGGAGTAAGAGGATTCGAACCTCCGGCCCCTAGCTCCCGAAGCTAGGGCCTCAAAGCCAAGTCGTTGAAATCGTTGAATAGCGTATCGACGAAACAGCCCCCAGAATCCTCGAATCGCCCCTGGAGTCCCTTCCGATGTCCCTTCCGCCTCATGCCACTCAGAAGCCGCCGTCGGATTTCACCGATGTCGACATCGCGTTGCTCCAGCGCACGAAGGAATTGCGCGACGTGGCGGGTAGACTTTCACCCGGCGACCCCGCGCGCCGCGTTCCGACATCGTTTGCGTTCGGCACCGTCGCATGGCTGGACATGCTCGCGCACATCACCCCAAGCAAGGCACTACTCTTTATCAGGGCCGGGGAGACGGAGTCGTACCTTGGCTACCCCGCCAAGGAGGTCTGGTCGATGGAGTCATCAGCGATCGACATCCTCGACCAGCACGGCAAGCAGATCGACCGTCTCGAGGGCGGCAAATGGGATCGGAGTCCTTCATGACCACGATATGGATCAATGGCGCGGACATGGTGGATCCTAGGGATCCAGCGGGGCGATCGTACCGCGAGATCAATGCAGCGATGCCGCACGCCATCCAGCGTGGGGCCTTGGTGGAGATGGAGTCCGGCGTCCGTCTCTTCGTCGTCCTGTGCGGCCGCGACTGCGACCAGACCCCATTGTATTGGCTGGCGCCTGACGCAGACGATGTCGTGCCGGAGCGGGAGGGATTTGCGAACCCGAAGTGGATCGGGGGCTATCCGGAGGAATCGCTGACGGTCATCTCGCCTGGGGAGGTGGCCGCCGCTGCTGGGGAACCGAGGCAGAAGCGATGAGCGCCAGAGATGTGATTGCGAAGACACTCGACGAGTCGTCGCCGCACGGCCTGGTTGATGGAGGCGAAGGAGAGGCCGATAACATCATCGCCGCCTTGGCGGCAGCCGGCTATGCCATCGATCGCCGGGACCACCCCTCGACCGGCAAGGCCGAGCCGCCGCTTCAGATCGAGGCCGCCACGCCGGTGGCGTCGAGGGACGAAGGTCCGGCACGCAATACGAGCTGGCGACCGCCGTGGGAGAAAGCGGCGCGCACCGTCGCGTTCCCGATCCACCTGATGCACGGCGACACGGTGACGGTCGGCGACCGCTACTTTGTCGCTCAACGCAGCCTGACTCTCGTTGCAGACGAGGGTGAGCGAGGCGGCCTGACCGTCGAGGAAGCCCAGGATCTCGGCTGGCTGAAGCAGCACTGAAACGCAAAAAGGCCGCCGCCCCGTGTGGGGCGGCGGCCGCTCGAGCATAGGATCGGTATATTTTCCGCACGATTCGGCGAATTAATTAAAAGCCGATTTCTTGCGTCGGCGACCATTTCGTTGGCGTCACCGATATGGTCGCCCCCCTACCTTCCCTCCCCGGGGGAAGGTGGTTTGGTCACCAATCCCTTCACCTCCCCCAGCTTGGCCCGGCAGTCGGCGCCGGCGGCGCGCAGCACCACGATGTAGCGGGCGACATCGCGCTGGGTCAGGCCTGGCTTGTCGGCCGGGTCGGCGGGCTCGTCAGCGCAGGTCAGGAGATTCGCCGGGACGCCGGGCTGGACGATGCGGAGATCGGGCAGCGCGCCCGGCTTGTCGTCACCGCACGCCGCGAGAGCGCAGAGCGTCACGCAGCACAGGGGCAACAGGCGCGTCGGCCGATGGCGGCGCATTGTCGATCTCCGAGAGTCGGGTGGCGGTGACTTTCTTCGCGTCGCGCTCCCGGGCGACCTCGCGCGCCGTTGCCTCATCGGCCTTGGCCGCGAGCAGCTCGAGCCGCTCGACGATGGCGGCGTTGTTCCTGGCGATCGCCTTCGCGACGTCGGCTTCGTACTTGGCCTGGGCGGCACGCGCATCTGACGCGTCGCTGCGGAAGTAGAGCGCGGCCAGCACGGCGGCGACGGCGAGGGCCCACGGGGCGAAGCGGAGGATGGTGGCGACAGGGGGCATCAGGGAAGCCTCGCGAGAATGGCGCCGGTCGCGATCGCGGCGAGGATGAAGGCGATCGAGACGGCGATCACAGCAGCCATCGGATCAGCAGGGTACCCGCCACGCCGAACGCGACACCGATGCCGAAGATCACGACGACGACGGTGATCAGAGTCCCGTCGCCAGGAACCATGCTGCGTCCGTCCATCTTCAGCACTCCTCGAAGACGCCGGCGCGCAGATAGCCGTGCCAGCAATCCCTGCAATTGATCGATGGCTCGAGGGTCGGCGCGTCGAGGTTGCCGTCCCACTTCCAGGTCGGGCACCCCATGTTGGGCATCTGTCCCCTGCCGACGATGATCTCGCCGCAGGGGTTGCCGGTCTTGGGGCAGCGGTAAGCGAGGCGGCCGACCCCGTCGTCACAGGGTGTGTCTGTCGGATCCCGGCCCAGCGTCTGGAACTGGAAGTCGCCGGGGCTGGCATCGTCGGCGAACAGCACGTCGCCTTCCGCTACCGGCCACCGGCGGCCCTTCACGCGGGAGCTCATGCTTCCGGCATGCCTTCCAGCATGTGCCGCACCATCGCCTCGGCCTGGTTGTAGTGGAACAGATTGGTGCCGGTCGGGTCATGCTTCATGGGGCCGGTGGGCAGATGATCGTTGAAGGTCGGCTTGAAGCTGATGCCGCCGTCGGGGTTGAAATCGTCCGGCAGTCGCCAGCCGAGGAAGCGGTCGACGAGATGCCTGATCTGGGCTTCGGTGAGTTTCATGCGCTGCCTCCGGCTTTACAGACCGCGTTGATTGCTTGACGCCTCGGCCGAACCGCTTGTCAGGCCGCCAGCTTCAGCAGCTCAGCCGTCGGCCGGTCGACGTAGCCGGTCGGGCGCTTGCCGGCGCGCTCCTGCAGGGTGCGCAGGCCGGCTTCGGTGCGGCCGCCGAAATCGCCGTCGTCGCGCGTCGGGCCGAGGTCGAACCCGGCCTCGAGCAGCTTGCCCTGGACGACCTTGACCGCCGCGGCGTTCCTGGCGCCGGCGCGCAGCCCGAGGAACTGGTGGCGCAGCGCCTCGAGCATGTCGGGATCGACGAGGCCGTCGCTGCGCAGGTCGACGGCGATCTCGAAGCCCTTGATCGCGGCGGTGGTGCCGGGGCCGACCATGCCGTCGATGCCCCTGGTGTCGTAGCCCTTGCCGACCAGCCGGGTCTGCAAGTCGATGACGTCGGCCTTCAACTGGCCGGTCGGCAGCGGCTCCGGGAATCCCCGCTCGCTGATCTCGTCGTTGGCCATGACAGCCTTGGTCACCGCCCAATAGCCGAGGTGGTGCGAGAAGTCGGACAGGCCGGCGTTCATGCGGCGCATCGCGTAGAGGAAGCCGGACTCGCTGCCGTCGTCGACCGCCTCGTTGAGACCATGCTTGCGCCAGAAGTGGCAGGAGATCTGGGCGCCGACCTCGGGCAGCAGCAGGCTCTCCGGGTTCTCGACCAGCGGCAGGCCGACCTCCTTCTCCATCCAGGTATAGTTGCCGCGGCCGGTGAGCTGGTTCGGCCCCAGCCCGCGGAAACGGTAGCCGTCGCCGGGATGGATGTTGCCGAGCCGGTATCCGGGGCCGCGGTTTGCGTCGGCGTAGACGTGATTGAAGAAGGCCTCGTCGAAGCCCTGCCGCCCCAGCCGGCGCCAGGATTCGACGAGCTCGGCGGTGAGCCCGATGACGCCGGCGAATATCTGCCTGATCCGAGCCCATGGCGTGTTGAAGTAGGTCGCCTCCTCGAAGACGGTGAAGCCGCCGCTTTCGTTCAAGCACGACGCCATGATGGCGGCCTGGCGCGGGTCGGTGATGATCGCCGATCGCGTGAAGTTCTCGGTCAGCGGCGGGGGCCACTTGAAGATCACCGCCAGTTCGGCGCGGGGCGCCATGCGCGAGAACTGCGCGCGCGTCATCAGCTGGGACATCACGAGCTCCGGAAATGAAAGCGGCGCCCGTTGGGGCGCCGTGTGGCAGGGGGAATGGCCGTGTGGTAGAGGGAGGCGTCCGCCCGCGCGTTATCGCTTCATGCGTTGGCCGCCGCCCCGTCAGAGGGCTGGACTTCAGAAAGCGGGCCTAAGCCGGGAGCACGTCACTTTGTGCGTCTGGACTACGGTCCAGCCCGGCGGTCCCGCGCCTCAGTGCATAGTCCCGCCAGGCACGAAGCACAGCACGACGCCGTTCATCTCGCAGAGGTGCGAGCGATTGTCCGGCGACCGGATCGCCAGCACGCGGTCCGGCGGAATGTCGAGCCACTTCGCCCCGTCCCACGCCTGCCACGTCTCGCGGTCCGTCATCCGGGCGCGCGTCGGCCGGCAGTCCCGGTTGTCGCAGCATGAGGCGCCGTCGGGCTGCCTGAGATCCTTGTACCAGTCGTGGTGCTGGGCGTGGCCGTGGCCATGATGGCCGCTCTGCGCCCGCGCCTCGCGCGCCAGCCAGCCGACCACCACCGCGATCGTCACCCCGGCGACCACGCATTGCAGAGTCCACCAGGCGGCGGTGACGACGACGCGGATCATGGCGAGCCCTTCGTCCAGAAATCGAACATCCCGTCGGCACCGTCGATCACCAGCCGGCGCCAGTAGACGACGGTGATGCCGATCACCAGCAGCGCGTCCGCCTCGTCGATCCAGCGCGGCGTGCTGAACGCGATGCAGGCCTTCCAGAACAGCGCTATGGCGATGAAGATCACGAACAGCCGGATGGTGCGGCTCGCGGTCCGGTACACCGAGGTCAGCACGGCGAGCGAGCCGACGACGCCGAGCAACGCGATCATGCCGACCGCGATGCCGAACACCGCGCCCCTCATCTGGATCCCCCCCGGAACTTCGACAGGATGTCGGCGATGGATGCCGCGGCGTTGCCGGGGTTCTCGCGCCACGCCTTGGCGATCACCATGACGCCGGCAAGGAACGACATCGACAGCAGGCCGGTGCCAAAGGTCGTCAGGTTGATCCAGGCGTCCTGATGCACGCCGACCCAGTCGACGATGGCCGGCGCGACGAACACCACCGCGGCAGCGCCGCCGGCGACATTGACGAACATCTGCCAGCGCGTCTGGTCCTTCAGGAACGCCAGCGAGACCACCGCCCCGGCGAAGCCGGCCACGAGCTTCGCGTAGGGCGCGGCGAGGATCGAATCGTCGGCCATGCTCACCTCACCTCGTTCTTGTCAATCTGTGCGCGCATCACAGCACCTGTACGCAGTCGAATGCGTGCGCGCGGGAAGCCTGGTAACCGCTCTGCCCGTTGCCCTCCCACCAGTTCGGCGGGCCGACGTCGCTGTACCCCCACGCGCCCGAGAGGGTGGTGATGATCATCAGCGGCTGGCCGGGCTCAGTATTGAACTCAGCTTCGCGCCAGTGCCCGGCCCATGGCGGCATCACGATGCTCTGCTGTCCATCCAGCAGAAGCGGGACAGGCGGAGCGAGCGTGGCCGGCGACCCAGGCGCGGCCTGAACACCAACGTATTGGCTGATCATGCCGGCGCCGTGCTTATGGGCGCTGTTGTGGACGCGCACCTTGGTGCCGCCGGGCGAGACGCCCACAAGGCTGTGGAAGGTGTGGGTCGGCTGGGGCTCCGCGCCCGTCGATTCCACGATATCCTGAAGGAATACATTTGCCGGATCGAGCGGCCAGTCGCCTTCTGCCTCGACATAGAAGGTGAGGTAAAGCGCGATGATCGTGTCGAAGTTGCCGTAGATGTTGGGCGCGACGATGATGCGGTCGAGCCCGCGCCGGTAGCAGATCGGCGGGCTGTGGTCCTGGATCAGCAGTTTCGGCACGCCCGGATATGTCTGCAAACTGCCGAGAAGTTTGGGATGCCGCGGCTGGATGCGTTCGGTCTCCGGGAACTTCGCCGGGGCGAGGTAGCGCCGCTGCGGGTCCACCGCCACGTCGATCTTGCCGGCGCAGTTGACCGGATAGTGGCCCGCACCCTCGTTGCTGATCACCAGCCGGACGATGCGGACCACAGGGGGAAGCGGGCCGTAGCCTACGAGCAGATCCTCGAGCTTCAGGACGCACTTCTCGGCCTCGCCCGCCGCCAGGGTCGCGGGAAAGACGACGGGAGCGGAGAAGATCGGGATCTGCTCGACCATGTGTGGACTCCGTCGAGGTTGTGCTACCGTCGGGCGATGCGACAGGTTGCAATCGCCACGGGTCTATCGTTGCTGGCGGCCATCGCCGCGGTGATGGCGTTCCTCGCGATCGACGCGGCGTCGGTGCGCGTGCCGCTTGGCAACAACGGGGCGGGCTACCGCGCCGATTCCGTGCTGGGTTTCGACATCGCCGGCCGCTCGCTTCCCCAGCGCGCCGACATCATCGCCATCGGTTGCTCACAGACCTTCGGCGCCGGCGTGCTGCCGTCGCAGTCGTTCCCGGGGATCGTGGGCGCGCTCAATCTCGCGGTGCCGAGCTACGGCGGCGCCGGCTCGCTGGCGATGCTGGAGCGTCACAACCATCTGCGCCCCAGGACCGTGATCTATGGGCTATGGGCGGAGCATCGAACCCGCAACGTGATGCCCTGCGTCGAAGCGGCGACACCGCTTTGCATCGAGCGCCCGACTGTCGAGGCCGGCCTCGGGAACTATTGGATCCGCCCGCCTCGCGACACCGGCGGGATGGCCCTGACGCGGCGCTGGGTGCGACTGGCCGGCGGATCCTGGACCGACCGGATGCAGGCCTCGGCGCTGGCCCTGGCCGACCGGCTGGATCGCCCGGCGCCGTCGCGTGCCGATCCGGCCGGCGCCGAGGTCTACGTGCTGACCCGCATGGCAGCGGTTGCGCGCGCCATGGGCGCCCGGCTGATCGTCGTCTACCTTCCCGACTACACGCGGGGATGGCCCGCGACACCGCCCTACGTGGCCCTTGCCGAGCAAGAGGGCTTCACCTTCATCGACACCACGGCGGCACTGCGGCCGCTTGGCGACCGCGTCGCGATTCCCGGCGACGGCCACCTGTCGGCCAAAGCGCACGCGGACATAGCCGCACTGCTGCGCCACTAGCGATGCGGAGATCCGCGGCCTACGCCTCCAGCTCGAGCTTGTAGCGGCCCGACGCGATGTTTCCGGTCGCGAACAGCGCCTTCACGCCGGTTATCGCGGCGGTGTCCTTGATCTCGAAACCACGCACCAGCACGGCGATACCTCCCGCGCTCTCGAGCGACGTGACGGTGATTTTACCGCGCTTGTATCGGGCGTTCTGAATGTCCTCGACCTCGATCACCGCGAAGACGCCGCCGGAACTGGCGTCGTTCTGGACGGAGCCGACGATGGCGCAGGTCGATTGCGAGTCGGCCGCGCCAGCGCCGTTCGCTCCCGCGCTCTCGGCCATGAAGCCGGTGTTGTAGCTGGTGATGTCGGTGCCGCTCGACTTGCGGAAGATGGCGTCGAGCTGAACGCCATCGTTCGCCGGCACGGCATCGATGGTCAGACGCAGGCGGTTGGCCCAGGCCGGAATCGCGTCCTTGGTGTAGGTCGCCTGAGAGGAAAACGCGCCCTTGTCGAAAGTGCGCCAGCCCACGACCGGGCCGCCATCGATGCGTTGGTAGGCGACGCAGCGCCAGTTCCCGGACCCCAGCGAACGGAAGATCGCGGTGTCGCCGGCGTCGGTCAGGATGTTCGCCGCTCCGGGAAGGATCAGCGACGTGCCGTTGTGCGTCAGGGTGAGCGCGCCCGCGAAGATCAGGGTGCGTTGGACGCCGGCCTGCACCGTGCCAAGCGCCGTGATCGTCGTCGTCCCGGTGATGCTCACCAGGTTACCGGTCGCGGCACCAATGTCGATCGATGAAGCCGAGGCGATGTCGGACCCGCTGGCTTCGTTGATCGCGGCGCCCGTCATGGTGACGGTGCCGGTCGACGTGATGCCCGCGGCCGACAATGTCACCGTGTTCGCCGTCTCGTTGATCACCCAGGGCAACGTGATCCAGTCGCCACCGGCATCGTAGACCTTGAACACCACCGCCGTGATCGTGGTGGTGTCCATCCAGATCATGCCGGGGATCGGATATGCCGGCACCGTGGTGCCGCGGTGGAAGGTCAGCGCCCCCAGCATCGCGCCCGCGATCGGCGCGCAGTAGGCGCGCAGGGCGCCGTCGGAACCGCCCCAACTGATCTTCGCCGATGTCGAGAGCGTCGCCAGATCCCACGACGCGATGACATTGCGCGTCAGGGTGTCCGGGCTGGCGTCGGTGACGATGCCCCAGCCGATCTCCCACTTGTAGGAGGTGTCGGACTGGACGACGTAGAACACCTTGGCGCCGGTCGTGAAGGCACGGACAAACGACACGTAGGGCGTGTTCGCCGGCGGCCCGGTCAGTGTGTAGTCGGCCGTGCCGGTAGCCGCACAGGCCTCCTGCACGAAGTCAGCGCAAAGCGCCATCGGCGGCACTCCCGAAGGTCGGAGATCTGAGTGGTCGGTGAGGTGGCCGCGGCGTCAGCCGGGCGCGTCGGGCGCTAGGATCAGCGCAGCTCGAGCAGCTTGAAGTTGCAGGCGAAGCGATCGAGGAACCGATACGGCGTGCCCGGCATGGCGTCGAAGGTCGCCATCATCATCTCGCGGTGGAGATAGGTGGTCTCTTCCGGGTTGAGACAGACGAAGACGTCGCCGGCGGTGCCGACGCGGCGCCGGAGCTCGTAGACGAAGCCCTTGGCCTCGGCGATGCTGAGGAAGTCGAACTTCAGATCCCAGAACCGCGGCCCGTCGCGGCGTTCCGTGTTGGTGAACCCGCCTTCGGTCTTGTTGCGGATGCTGACATCGATACGCGTCGCCTCCGACCCGTAGGTAAACGTGGCATCCGGCGACCATGCCTCGTCGGCATAGAGGCGGCCGAGTTCCACGAAGCCATCGCTGTTGGTGTCGTCGTCGATCTCGACCTGCCACCACTCGTAGGCCGAGCCCGGGGTGATCATCTTGAAGACGTCGAGGTAGTCGAGATCGGCATCGGTCGGCCGACCCGTGACCGGCCAGGCCGATCCCCAGCTCCCGACATAGCCCGTGGAGCCGAGGTCGCCCTCCGCCGCCGCGCCGGAGAACTTCAGCCTGGCATCGGCCTCGAGGTTGGTCTTGCCGAAGCCGAAGCCCGAGATCGCCCGCGCCGTCGGGAAGTGGATCTTGAACTTCGTCGAGGCGTTCGTGGCGTCGGTGGACTGCACGGTCTGGCTGGGCTGCATGTCCTGCAGCAGCGCAAGGTCCATCGCCCAACTTCCGCCGCTCAGCGTTGCGGCGTCGCTGTAGAGCGGAGTCAGCAGGGTGAACCGGTCCATGTCAGAGCGTCCCCCACAGATCGATGGTGCCGCTGACGGCACCGCGACCGCTGAAACTCCGGACGCAGCGCAGGAACTTCGAACCCGCGAACCCGTACCGGTTCCAGTTCCTGACCTCGACGGTCTTGTTGATCAGCATGGCGAACGGATCG
This sequence comes from uncultured Burkholderiales bacterium, assembly GCA_937872345.1. Lineage (GTDB taxonomy): Bacteria > Pseudomonadota > Gammaproteobacteria > Burkholderiales > Burkholderiaceae_E > Zeimonas. Next base: position 16,843 of record CALMSQ010000253.1, read on the forward strand.
ATCGCCGCCGCCATGCGCCAGCGCCCCAGGGGCCGCGAGAAGATGGCCTGTTCCCGGGCCGCCTCGGCGTCGGCCGAGGCTTTCCGCTTGAAGCCGCCGGGAATGAAGACCTCGCGTGCCGTCGGCCACACCGTGCGCGCCGAGTCCGTCGACGCCTGGCAGTACCGCCATTCGTCGCCGTAGAGCTTCTGGTCCGCCGCGACGATTCCGGCGAGATCGCCGACGACCTGCGGCCCATAGTTCCGCTGATAGCCGACCCGCGTGATGGTGCGCGGCGCCAGCGTCGCCGCGAGCTGCGGGAACGTCAGCGGGTCATTGGTCTCGACGTCGAGCACGAAGTCGGCGACGGTCGCCGGCGGCTCGATCTGCGCGACATTCAGCTTACCCTCGAGATCGACCCACCACTGGCCGCAGCAGCCCGCCATGACTTCGTCGAGGGCGGCGCCCACGGTGATCGGGCTGCTCCACCAGTAGCCGATCTCCGCCGGCTGGGCGACGGCCAGGATGCCGAGCGACGTCAGGTTGACCTCGTCGGGATCCAGCAGCGGCAACGTGCCCATCGTCGTCGCGATCCGGCGCACGATGCCGGCCCGGGTCTCGTCGTAGCCGCCGACGTTGTCGCCTTCTCCATCGATGCGGACGCCGAACTGCGGGTCCGCGCCAAGACGCACGATGCCGAGCGCATTGCAGGTCGCGAACTGGCCGTTGGTGAGCACGACGGCCACCAGCGCGGCGTAGTCGGCGACGTCGCCCATGTCGGTCCACTCGACGCCGCCGACCTTCAGCGCCGTGACGCCTTCGACGCTGCGATGGCTCCACTGGTAGATCAGGTTGGCAGCGTCGATCAGGACCGGCGGGACGTGGAAGACGAAGCCCACGGCCAACGGCTTGACCTGGCCCAGGGCGCCGGCGTCGCCATCGATGCCGCCGCCGCCGCCATAGACCAGTGTCAGCAACTGGGTCGCGTAGAGCCTCTCCTGCTGGTCACGGATCAGCAGGGCCTTCGAATCGGCGCGCAGATCGCTCCAGCCCGCTGACGTCAGCACGGCGACGCGCTCGTAGTTGGCGAACGTGTTGCCGCGCGGACCCCGCCAGATCTCGATCCGGCGACCTTCCCAGCCCAGGCCGATGAGGTTGTCGAACCGGCCTTCGGCGTCCTTCATCAGGATGCGGCCGAAGCCGGCGCGGCCGGCGCGGGCCGCCTCCGCCGGATCGATCCCGGGAAACATCTCGATCTCGAAGCTGACGTCGTCGAGCAGCGGCGCGAACCAGGCGCGCGCGGGGTTGTCCGTCGGTCTCGAGGTGAAGCCGTGCGTCGATGCCACCACGGTGCGGGTGCCGCCCGGGATGGTGATTCCCGATGCCGTCGGCCAGGCAGGGGTGCCGAAGGGAAACGGCGGCCCGTAAAGCGTGTGCGTGATCGTGACGTCGTAGGGATAGGCGACCAGCGCCAGGGCCTTGCCCCGCGACGGCCGGTAGTTGAGCGCCGCGGCGGCGTCGGCCTCGGCCAGGAATTGGCCGGGGACGGGATAGTCGATCTGGCCGAACGGGTAGGGCGGGCCGGGAAGATAGACCGCCATGACTACGCCGCGATCAAGTGGCTGATCTGGCGCTCGAGGTCGGCTGTCTTCTGCGTCTGCTCGGCGAGCAGGCGATTCAGTTGCGCCAACTGCACGATGAGGTCTCCCATCGCGGCCTCCGTCGTCGGGGCGAAGCTGACCTGCATCGCCTGGGCGTTCTGGTTCGCCGCCACCCAGGGCGCGATGTCGGACAGGATCGACAGGCGCAGCGTCTCGAAGGCGGCGTTGTTGCCGGTGTAGGCGCGCTGCGCGTTGATGAGATCCTCGGCAGCACCGGGCAGTTCGCCCAGCGCGGCCGACGAGCCGGCCCGGGCCCGGGAGATGACATCGTCATAGGTCCCGCGGGCGCCGGCCAACGTCACCACCGGCGACGCGTTGCTGAGATCGCCGTAGGTCAGCCGCTTCCAGAGGTCGAGCAGCGACGTCAACTGCTCGCTGACGATGCGCTCGCGCTCCAGCCCGTAGGCCTGCTCGATCTTGTTGATGTCGACCAGGGTGTCGATGAGGCCCAGCGCGTACTGCTCGTTGATGTAGGCGGCCTCCTTGCGCAGCAGGTCGAACTCGCGATCCAGCTTCACCCGGGCCAGCTCGGCCGGATCCTGTATGCCGAGGATCCGGTCATCGATGGTCTGCTGGAAGTCGGTGGCGTACTTGTTCAGCGCGCGGCGCTGGCCCTCGACCAGCTTGTCGGTGGCGAGCCTGAACTCCTCGGCCTTCAGGATCGCGGACTTGAAGCTGTCCCGGAGATCGCCGAAGGCCTTCTCGGCCGCGGTGATCTCGTCGGTGCGGATCATGACGTCGTAGGTCTTCTTGCCCCACTCCAGCGCCTGGGCCAGCCCCTCGGTGTCGGCGTCGGGGAAATTGCGGATGATCTTCTGGCTGGTCTCGCTCAGACCGGTGAACGCGCCGTCGCGCACGCCAGCCTTCAGGATCAACAAGGCCAGCTGCTGCATCAGCTTCTCGGTGTCCGTGGTCAGCGAGTTGATCGGCAGCGGCGTCCATTCGCCGCCGACGGTGTCGTCGGTCCACAGCTCGGTGCGCGCCGCCCACTGGGCCTCGTCGGTGGTCTTGATCTGGCCGCTCGCCCAGACCTTCTCGAGGAGACGCGCATAGGTCGGGCTGCCTTCGGCCGTGACCGTGGCATCCATCCGGCCGTTTTCGAACCCGCGCCAGAGGTAGTATTCCGGCGGCGCCATGCCCGGGGCCACGGAGCCGCCAAAGGCGCCGATCAGCTTCAGGGCGTCGTTGCCGATGCTGGGCGCCAGGGGCGCCTTCATGTTGGTCTCGTAGCCGACACGGCCGCCGTAGCGGCCGCTGGCTGCGTTGTAGGTATGGAAGCCCTGGGCGGCGTACTGCGGCTTCGACTTGAAGAGGCCGCCCAGCAGTGTCGACCCGATCGCGATGATAGGGCCCAGGATCTGGCCGACGCCCGGAATGAGACTGACGCCGGCGCCGATCATCGAGCCCAGTCCGCCGATGATGCTCGACGTCGAGCCACCGCCGGTCGCCAACTGGAAGATGCCGGAGCCGATGCCGGCGATGGCGCCGAGGCCGCTGCCGATGGTCATGGCGCCGCCGCCGACACCACCGGAGGCGCCCAGGACACCACCGAGGCTGCTGCCGCCGCTGGCGAGGGACGCACCGAACACGCCGCCGTTACCGAAAAGCGGCGTCTGCAGGAAGCTGCTCAGCGAGCCGCCCTGGCCGAACATGCCGAACGGGTTGAAGCCGCCGCCGGTCAGCGAGCCGAGCGGATTCGACCCGCCGCCGCCACCGATCAGGCCGGAGACGCCGAGCGCACCACCGCCAGTGAAGACGCTGGACGGCCTTCCGGCCGTCGGGGATCCCCCGGAGAACAGGTTGCCGAAGAAGCCGGCGATCGGGCCGGTGATCTGCTGGCGGATGAAGGTGCGTGCGATATCGACGCCGATCTCGCGCAGGATGTTGCCGACGTCGACCTTGAGCCCGAGCAAGGAGCGGGCGATGGCGTCTTCGATGGTGGCGAAGGTGCGCACCATGATGTCGGCGACGGCACCGCCGACCCGCTCGGCCTGTCGGGCATACTCGAGCAGCCCGGACGTCGCCCCCATGATCCAGGAGTCCGACGCCGTGCCCATGTTGATGTAGGCCTCGCGCCACGCGGCCTGGAAGGCGGTGGCGGAGACCTGCCCGGTCGCGGCGAGATCGCGGATCCGGGAGACCTCGAAGGCATAGTTGGCCCGGGGATCGTACTGCCGGTTCAGCTGGATCGCCTCGACCCGGCGCTGCGCTTCGGACTGCCGGCGCGCGAGATCCTCGAGCAGCGCCTTCTGCTTCTCGTACTCCGCCGTGATCAGCGGGTTGTTGGCGAGCTCGGCCCGGACCCTGGCCTCGTAGGTCCCGATATAGACCTGGTTGGCGATCGCCGCCTCGCGGATCGCCGCGGCGCCGCGCGCCTCGGCATCCGCCATGCGCTCCTGGGCCTCGACGTTGGGCAACTGGGTCGCGTTCTGGCGGCCCAGCATGGCAATGGCCTGGCCGGCCTCCTGCTGCAGCCGCTGGCGCAGCAGCTCGGCTTCCTGGCCCTCCAGACCCGCCGTGGTGCGCACCATCTCGTCGATCGCGGCCTTCGCCTCGCCGAGATAGCCCTCCTTGAGTCCCTTGCCGTAAGCGCGCGCGATCTCGAGGGAGTGGCGCGCCGCGGCGTCGATGTCCTCCATGAGGTCGCGGACCGCGGCGCCCTGCTGCTCCCGCACGATCTGGAGCTGCTTGCGGATGTAGGTCTCGAGATCGGTCGCCGCACGCTCCGACGGCGACAGCCGGAGATAGGATTCGCGGGCGCGCTGCTCGGCCTCGACCAGGGCGCGTTGGCGCCGGTCGGCTCCCGCGACCTCCGCGGCGTCGACGGCGGCCTGCGTGGCGTCGTTGTTCTTGTCGCGCACGCTCGAGGACATCTCGTAGGCCGCCTGGCCAGCCGCCCGCAGCGCGGCCTCGAGCTGCGCCGCCTTGTCCGGGTCGACCGCCCGCGCCAGCGCATCCGCCAGCACTTCCATCTCGGCGGCGAGATCCCGGGCCGCCTTGCCGGCGGGGCTGAACTTCTGGATCAGCGACTCGAGCTTCTTCTCGGCCTCCTGCGCCTCCTGCTTCACCCTGGCGAGATCGGCATAGGCCTACTCGACCCCGGCCCGGGCCCCGTCGGGGCCGACATAGGACAGCCTGGCGATCTCGGCCTCGAGCGCGGCGATCCGCGGCGGGTAGTAGCCTCTGCCGCGGCCGGGATCCTGGGCGAAGCTGTCCTGCAGCTCGGCAAGTTCGCGCTCGACGTCGTCCCGGGTCCGCGCCGGCGCAGCCGGGCGGTTGACGGCCCTGCCGGCACGCTCGAGCAGTTCGGCCTGCAGCTTGAGGTAGGCCAGCGCCGCCTGTCCCGCCGGCGAGCGCGCGATGCCGGTGACGAAGTCGTCGAAGCCCTTGCTGGCCTGGTCGAGCGCCTTGCGCATGTCGGACAGCGCGGCGGTGCCGCGGCCGGCGAAGCGGTCGGCCATGGCGTCGAGGCCGAGCCTGACCTGATCCTGGACCCGGCCCTGGCGCTCGAACTGCTCGATCAGCTTGATCTGGGCGGCGCTGAAGATGTTGTACTGCTGGTCCAAGCGCTTGAGCCCGGCCTCCCCGCCGGTCAGAGCCGACGCCAGGGTCTGCACCGCGTCGGGCAGTTCCTGGCGTGTCAGCAGGGCGAGGTCGCGGCCGATCTGCAGGGTGCGGGCAAAGGACTCGCCGCTGATGAGGCGATTGCCGAGCAGCCCGGTCGTCGCCGCCTCGGTGTCCGTCCTCGAGAAGCCCGGCAGCGCAGCGGCACCGCGCGTGACACCTTGGACCTCGCCCGTCGTCAATCCCGACGCGCCGCCCATCGCCGCATTGAGCCCGGCGATCTGCCGCGCCGTCGCCTCGAGCGACGACGCCCGGGCGATGACGGTGGCGATCACCACTGCCAAAGCGGCGAAGCCGGCGATCGCCAAGCCGATCGGCGAGATGATGGAGCGCAGCGTGTTGCCGACGCCGCCCATCGCCTGGACGATCTGGAAGCCCTGCTGCGTCAGGATCGACATCGGGCGCTGGCCGATGGCGAAGCCCTGGATGACGTCGTTGAGCTGGAACGAGAGGTTCGACAGCTGGTAGTGCGTCAGCCGGCCGGCATCGCCGTACTGCGCCAGCGTGCGGGCGCCCTGCGCCTGCGTGACGGCGCCGGCGGCGACGGCCGCGTTGACGACGCGCTGCGCCTCGGCGAGACGGTTCTGGCGCTGGACCTGCTGGTCCATCATCCCTTCGAGGTTGGCGTAGTCGCGGCGCGCCCTTTCGGCCGCCCGCGCGGCCTCGGTGACGCCGCGGGCAAGGTTGTCCCAGCCGGCCTTGCTCTGCGCATCGGCCTGGCGTGCCGCGGCGGCGATGCCGCGCGCCAGGTTTCCCCAGATGACGTCGGACTGCTGCTGCGCCTGCCGCGCCGCCTCGGTGACGCCGCGGCCCATGTTGGCCCAGAGCTGGTTGGACTGCTGTACGGCGCCGCGCGCGGCTTCGGTGACCGCCCTGCCGAGGTTGGTAAAGGCTGCACGGCCTTCACGCTCCGCCTGCTGGGCGGCCTGCGTGACGCCCGTCGCCAGATTGGCCCAGGCGACCTTCGATTCCCGCACCGCCTGTGTTGCCGCCTGGCTGACGCCTTCGAAGGCGCGCTTCAGCGGCCCTGCGGCGTCGGCCTGCTCGGCCGCCTGGGCGGCCCGCACGAGTTCGGCCATCGCCCTGACGGTCTTGGCGATCTCGGCGTTGGCCTGCTCGCGGGTCGCGATGCCGCGCTTCACCGCGTTGTCGGCGGTGATCGTGGCCCGCTCGACCTCGCGGTGCGCACGCACCTCGGCTGCCACGACCTGGTCGCGTGATGTCCGCAGCCGGTCCCATGCCGTGGCGGCGCGCGCGATGGTCTCGGCCTCGCGGATCGTCTGCGTCGCGCCCTTCTGGGATGCCTCCGACGCCTTGTTGTGGGCGTCGAGGACGCGATCGAAGGCGGTCTGGGCCGCCTTCAGCGCCTTGACCGCGGCCGCGGAACCCGTCTCGACGCCCCTCGCGTCGACGGTGAGCGTCGTGACAATTTCGGTCGTCACGACTGGCTCCGGTTCTTGATTTCCTTCGCCTTCTCAGCGAGCCAGAGGCCATCGAGGTCTTCGATCATCTCGACCTCCCATGGCACCAGCCTGGTGCGCGTCATCCGGCAGAAGGCGTCGAGGTCCGGCCAGGTGATCGGCCCGGGACCGAAGCCGCCGCTCGCCCTGTGCGCGCTGAGCCGGAGGAAGGCGCCCCAGATATGCCGGGCACCTTCAGGAAGCGGCGGCTGCTCGAGCTCGGCCTCGATCTCGGCCCGCCGCTTCGGCTTCGAGGTACGCGCCAGCTGGCCCTCGAGGACCTCCCGGTACGGGAGTCCCTTGTCCGCCGGCGCGCTCAACGCAAAAAAGCGCTCCGCGAACGACTTCAAGTCGTCGCGGAGCGCTTCGTAAAAGACTTTTCCGATACCAGGAAATCGACCATCTGCACGAAGGCGAAGCTGGTCCTCGGATCGAGCAGGAACTTCATCGCCGCCGGGTCGGTCGGCTTGATCGGCTCAGGCTGGATCCACGGCGCCACCATCGGCGACCAGTCGACGATGCGCGCCAGGATCCATTGCGCGTTCTCCTGGCGCTTCTCCTCGAGCGTGGAGTCGTCGGCCTTCACCTTGCGGCCGTTGCGGATCTGCGCCTCGATCGCCTGCGACTTCCGCAGCCCGGCGCTGCCCTGGGCGTCGTTCCAGGCGAGCGTCTTCGGGTGGGCCGGGCCCGCGAAGGTGATCGTCCAGCCCGTCGGGATACGCTCTTCCTCGGTCGCGCCCGCGCGCGTGATCTCGAGCACGGCCGTGTCCTCGGGGACCATCGTCGAGAAATCAAAGGGGGCCGGGGTACTGTTCGTTGGGGAGTCCATGAAGGTTCGTCCTTTTGCCGGAAGGAGTGGGGGAGCGGACCGGCATCCGCTCCCCCGTGGTGCACCACTCTCTCACCCGGATGTGCTCGGCACCGGGTACTCGGAAACTCAGGCTCTGTTGCGTCGCGCTCCTGCGGCCGGAGAAGCAGGACGCGCCGGCGCGACGGGCGCGTCGGCGGCATCGGGATCTGCCTGCGGCTGCGCGACGTCGATCACGACATCCGGGGTCGGCGTCGGCACCGCGGCCACCGCAGCCTGGACGCGGCCGGTCTCCGAGATCGCGATCCCGATGAGGCCGGCAGGGCGCAAAGGCCAGTCGACGCGGTAGCCCGCGGCGGTTGCGATCTCGATCGCCTCGCCCAGCGCCGCGGCGGCGGCGCGCACGTTGTCTGTGATGTCACGCATCGCGCGCGCACCCTCCTCTGATCTCGAGTGTGCCGTGGGCGTTACGTGTTGCTGGTGAGCAGCTTCACCATCGTGGCGTCGTAGGCGCCGCCGGTGACATCCTTGCCGACCAGCTCGGGCGGGATCGTGATCGCCTGGGTGCGCGGGCCGGCTTCCTTCGACAGCGGCGACTTCTGGACGCCGCCGATGGTGAAGTTCGGCACGAACAGCGCCAGGAAGTCCTTGGGCTCGGACTCGTTCTCGACCATCAGCGCATGCAGCGAGAACGGGGTCTCGGCATCGAAGCCGCTCAGCATCGTGTAATCGGACCGCAGCATGGTCAGGTTCATGCCGACCTTCATCTGGCCGGTGAAGACATCGGGCGCGTACACCGACGCGATGACATCCGGCGCCACGCCCCCGATGTCGATCATGAGATCCCACGAGGTGAGATCGACGAAGTCGGTGCTGCCGAAGCGCACCGTGGAGTCGACGCACGCCAGCGGGGATCCCGTGCTCTCCGTCGGCGACGTCAGCGTCGGCGCCGAGCCGCCGGACGAGGTCGCCAATCGGCCGACGCCGGTCCAGGCGATGTCGCACATGATCATGCCGTTGGGCTGCATCGAGAACCGCAGGGACTGGAAGACGACGTCCTGGAAGGTCTCGACGTAGTCGATGTCGGCATCGTACTCGTCGATCGTGAAGTAGCGCTTCACCAGGGAGCCGGCCGCCGGGTTGATCAGCTTCTGGCCCGGGCGCGTGATCGTGAACGCGGTGTCGGCCACGGCGTTCAGGGTCAGCGTCTCCGCCACCGTGATGGTCGAGGCGGTCAGGCCGGTGATGCGCAGGTTGCGGCTGTTGTTGCCGGCGGTGGCGTGGTTGGTGAGCCGGATGGCGTCGCCGACCCGGAGCCCGACGGTGATCCAGGACCCCGAGTTGCCGACGATCTCGGAGGCCGTCGTCGTGATTTCGGTCGGGCCGCCGGACGTCGCCTCGGTGATCACCAGGGCGGTGACATAGGTCCCGCGGAACACGGCCTCGTAGATCGCGTCCATGTTGTCGAGGCTGACCTCGACGCTGTAGACGCCCGACGTCTTGCGGCCGCCGTGGCGGCCCCTGGTCATCATGCCGTCGGAGCGGACCTCGTTGCTGCCATAAGGCTGCTTGGTCAGGACGCCGCCGGCGCCACCCGCGGTGCGCAGCACGAAGCCGCTGCCGCCGGAGGCGATCGAGCCGAGCGCCGACTGGACCTTGAACGCGATATAGCCGTTGGACTGGGTCTGCCAAGCCATGGTCGAGCCTCATTGAAGGGCGTCTCACGACGCTCTTGGGGGTGGACTTCGGGGAATCGGGGAGTGCGCCGGCCGCGCCCTCGAGGGCAGGCGCGGCGATGGAGCTCAGCCGAGGTGGTAGTATTGGAACGGGATCGTCGTGGTGACGCGGAACCAGAGTCCCTCGTCGTCACCTTTGCCGCCGCCGTCGTGCTTCGGCGACCATGTCCGGACCATGTAGCCCGGGGTTGCGTTGTAGAAGGCCTTGGCCCGGAAGATCTCGCCCAGCGCCACGGCGTGCTGCAGCGCCAGCGCCGCGGACGTCGTCTCCTGCGTCGGCACGAAGACGTGGAGATAGATCAACCCTTCGTAGAGCCAGACGTTGCTGCCCGGCGTACCGGCGGCGCGCAGTCCGCTCGAGGTGTTGATGACCTCGCCCAGCACCCAGGGCGCCAGGGCGCCGTTTGACGTCGTCGCTGGCGCCGGCCCGCCGGCCCAGCCGACCGGGGTGGTCGACCAGTTGTCGGCGACGCGCTGCTTGATCGCCGCCACGGCGCCGGCGTAGTCGGGCATGGCCAGCTACCTCCGCGGAGCGGCCGATCGACGGCGACTCGGGCTCCTGCCGTCGCTCAGCACCAGCGCGGGATACCGGATGTCGGACAGTCCGCCGGCCCTGCCGGTGACCATCGCGCCGCCGACGATTCCCCGGAAGGTGAAGCGGATATCGGCGATGTTGCCGTAGCGCCGCCGCACGATCTGCTCGGCCTGCTCGTAGACATGGTCGGTGCCGGGAACCCGCATCACCATCGCGCCGATCTCGATCTTCCTCGAGTACGGCAGATAGTTCGCGATGGAGACTTCCTGGTCGGGCTCCCACGCCTTGAGATCGGTGACCGCGGTGTCGTCGATGAACAGCGTATGCGCCATCCTGTAGTCGCCGCTGTCGACCGGACTGAGGTCGAAGAGGGTCTCCATGGCGAATTGCGCCACGATGTCGAGGCGCTGGTAGTCGACGACGATGACGCCGTTGCCCTTGACGTTGTCGAAAGGAACGCCCTCGACGCCATCGACGAACTGCCGCCAGCGGCCCGGCCTGGGATCCGTGCTCAGGATCCTGCGGTGCTCGCGGTTCGCGATACCGATCATCGCCTTCTTGGTCGCCGCCTCGGTGTCGCGGATGACGTCGTCGAAGACCAGCGATCCGGGGCGATAGTCGCGCCTCGCCATCTCAGACCGCCGGCCCGCCCTTGACGACCAGGAAGTGACCCAGCGTGACGCCGCCGTCGGAGCGGGTGTCGGCGTCGCCCTCGAGGATGTAGTGCCGAGTCCCGATGATCAGCCGATCGCCGTGCCGCGGCGGTCCCGGCCAACTCGCGTCCGCGATCTCTGCCTCGGAGATCTTGACGTTGAGCGTCGCCTGGCGAGCGCTGGACGCGCCGGCGACCGGGTCTCCCCTGGCGCCGCCTTTGGGCTGGAAGCACTTGCCCCAGACCGTGACGTCGGTCGACGGCATGCGCCGCAGCGTCATCTCCTCGCCGTGCTCTCTCATCTCGGCGGCGAAGTCGGCGGCGCTTTGGGCTCCCGACATCTCAGCCGTCTCCCGGGCTCTTCGCCAGCAGGCGGCCGACGACCAGCGTGACGACGTCGCCATCGCTCAGCGTGGCCCTGACGTAGTAGTCGCGGACGCCCCTGCCGATCGCCGTGGTCTGCGCCGCGCTCAGCTCGAGCCGGACCTTCTTGCTGTCGCCGGTGGCGGTAACGACGCTGCCGTTGTGTGCGACCCCGTTGATCGTGACCACGATGGTGGCGGCGGTCAGCACCGGCCAGGCATTGCCGGTGTCGGTCCAGTCCAGTTGGCGCGCCTGATCGACCTGGTAGGTATCGCCGACCGTGATGTTGATGTCGCCGGACTGCCCGACCGGCGAGGTCGTCGTGATCTGGGCGGAGCCGATCCTGCCCAGCGCGGCGCCCGCGGTGCCGCCGGCGTAGCTGCCGGGCACCGCGTTGAGCAGCGGGTCCGATGCCGCGCCGGCGGCGCCGAGAAGCGCGCCCATGCTGCCGGATGCGACGTGGCCGCTGGCGCCTTCGTCCCAGACCTGGTCGGCAATAGCAGCCGCGGTCGGCGGTGTCGTCGCGTTGCGCGAGCTCACCGCGGCGTCGAGGTTCTCCACCCCGGCGCGGCCGATCGACCACAACGCGGGGATATGCTGCTGGTCGACCGAAGTCGTCGCCGTCTTGAACACGGCCACGTACTCGCCGGCCGTGCCCGTCGAGCCGCTCGCCAGCGTGTAGAAGTAGAGCCCGTCGCCAAGCTCGGTCGCCGAGCCGCCGGTGACGATCTCTGTGTCGCCCGGACCCCAAATATCGACCGTGACGGTGAGCCCGGTCTTGCCGAGCTTCGACTCGACGAAGAAGGCGAAGAACTTAACGGCGTTGGAGACCTGCTCGATCATACCTGCCGCCCCAACGTCGTCTGAAAGGCTTGCACCGCGCTATACAGCGCCGCGCTCTCGGCGTCGGACAGTCCGTCGGACACGAAGGCGAAGGCGTAGGGCCGGCCGGAGTGGCGCGCGGCCGAGCCGTTGCCGTTGTAGGCGCCGATGAAGAGCGGCGCGGCGTGCAGGGATGGCGTCGACGGACCCTGACCGACCTTCACGCCGTTGCGCCAGCCCTCGGTGTAGGTGCCGTTCTGCCGGTTGCAGGCGAACAGCCCCGAACCATCGGCGACCGTGGTGTTGTAGACGAAGGACGAACCCTCGCCGTAGCACCAGTAGGCGTTGCCGTTCGAGTACCGACATATCAGGATCGTGCCGAGGCTCGCCCCGGCGCCGGCCGCCATATCGTACCATGTCGACAGCGCCGACGCCGCTGAGCGCGAGTAGACGCCGTAGCAGCCGCTCGACGCACTGAGCACCGTCGAGGGGCTGAGAAATGTGTTGGCGTAGGCCGTGCTGGCGTTGCCCTGGATGCCGTTGGCGTCGTGGGTCCAGGTTCCGCTGAAGCCGAGGCGAAAGGCTGCATCCAGGTCGCGCGGGTCCTTGAGGTTCCACTTGTGGGCGGCCGCGCTGCCGCCGACGAAAGGATAGGCGGCCTTGAGTTTCGACCAGAGACTGGCGCTCTTGAGCGCCGTCGTGAGCGTATTGACGGCCGACGACTGGGTGGCATCGCTAATGCCGGCGGCGGCGATGAAAGCGGCCGCGTCGGCGTCCATCGCCATAGCACCGCCGCGCTTGTAGCCCAGCGGACCCAGCGCGCCGGCGAGGGCAGTGAGCATCAGCGGCGATCGCTGAAGGGTCGCAGCAGATTGGCGACGTCCTCGGGGATACCCCGGCCCTTGGTGCTGTCGCCGACCCAGAACTGCTTCTCGATGACGTCGGGGATGGTGATCCCCCGGATCAGCGGATCCCGGACCTGCTGCGACCAGTAGAACGAGGCCAACTTCTTCGCCGCCAACTTGAGATCCTCGGGAACCGTAGCCCAGCCGGCGACATAGACCACCGTCGTCTTCGCGGTCGACCACTCGACACGGGTGTCGCTGGCCAGCCTGTAGAGGAAGCCGGGCGCGGCATCGGGCTCGTAGTCCGACGCCGTCAACGCGACGCTGTCCTCGGTGATCGACGTCACCGAGACCAGCGGCCAGCGCGCCAGGACGATCTCCGCGGCGCAACTGACATCGCGGAAGACCTCGACGAGCGTTTCCTCGCGCATCGTCACCGGCGTCGCGCCGGCCTGGGCGACCTTGCAATACCGCGCGATCGCCGAGGCCACCTCGTCGCCCAGATCCATGAGATCGGCATCGCTGGCCGTCGTCGAGCGGGTCGCGGTGCGCAAGTCGGAAAGCGAGAGCAGCGACCGGTCCACCGCCGGCGTCTGCACGGTGAGGATGGAGTTCATCGCCCCCCCTTGCCGAGCGCCGCGGTGATGGCCCCGACGACGGTGTCGACGTCGATCGACGAGGCGCAGGCCGAGAGCTCTGTCGTCTTGTCCTGGGGGCAGAACTGCTTGTCGCGGTGCAGGCGGTGGCAAGGCCAGCACGGCGCCCGCTGCCGGTCCGGTTCCAGCGAGATCGTGTTCACCCAGTCCCGGGTCAGGTTCTCCCGGGTGGAGTGCGACAGCATCACCACCTTGGCGTTGGCTTCCATCGCCGCGGCGTTGAGCAACCCGGTCTCCGGCCCGACGACGACGTCGGCCGCGCAGGCCATGGCCATCGATTCGCGCACCGTCTTCGAGCCCACGACCCAGATGGTTCGACGCCTGAAGTCGGCGAAGTAGCCGTCGCCGAAGGCCTGCACCGACTTCGCCAGCTCCTGGTCCGTCGGACCGCCGATCGCGACGACGTGGGCTTCTGTCTCCTGCAGCACCCTGACGATCCCGCGCGCCAGCCCCGGCCAGATCTTGTGCTGCGCCGATCCGGCCAGCACCCACAGCACCATGGGCCGACCGCCCAGCCTGGCCTTGAACTGCTCCGCGCCGACCTTCTCGTCGGGGGTCGGGTAGAACCGCTGCTGGTTGCGCTCGAAGGGGACGTCGGCGACGAGATGGAGGTGCTCGACGTAGTTCACGTTGCAGACCCGCCGGCGGGCGGAATCGGGCCAGTGGAAGTCGAGCCGGTCCGGCAGCTTCAGCAGGGCGCCTTCGGTGGCATCGTTCAGCACGATGAGGCGATGAAAGCCGTGCGCGCGGTGCTCGATGTGCTGCGCGTCGGCCTTCTTGACGTCGGTGACCATCAGCAGGTCGATGTTGGGATCGTGCCGCAGCACCTCTTCGCCGGGTGTCGTGGTGTCGACCGCGACCTGCCAGCCCTGCTGCTTCAGCACCGGGAAAATGCTCGAGGCCTGGATGGCATCGCCGTGGGCGCCGTAGCGGATCACCAGCACCCGCTTCACGACATCACCCGGAGCGCTACGGCGAGATCCTCTCTCGCCACGACGCGCGCCGGATCGGCGCCGGCGACGATCGCGGCGTGTCGCTGGGCAGGCGTGTCGACCACCGTCAGATCGCCGGCGATCGCCCCGCGCCGGCGCTCGATCTCGGCGCTGACGCGACGCTCGAGCGTGCCGCTGTCGATGCCGGCGACATCGGATCCCTTCCACAACGCGCTGCGCGCCAGCAGCTCGGAGGCGCCCTGGAAGTCGCCGCCATGGGCGCAGACCCTGGCAGCGATATCGGCGTACAGCGCCATCCGCTGGACGAAGAAGACCCCGATCTGCTGGAGCTGTTCGCCGGAGAAGCGGCCGCCGGCGGCCTGCATGCGCGCGAACAGCAGCTCCATGCCGAGCCGCTGCTGGTCCATGCGATCGACGGCGAATTCCCACTGGATCTGGTTGTCGTTGCCTTGGGTCTGCGGTCTGAGGCGATGCTTGTAGTAGGCGTCGTCGCGGCCGCCGATGCCGACGTCGCCGACCTTCAGCAGGGACGCCAGCAGCCAGTGACCGAAATAGGCCTTGTGCGGTCTCACGACATGCCGGCGCCAAGCCTCGGCGCGCACCAAGGGCACCTCGGGATGGAACGGGGCACCGGACAGCAGGCTGCAGGCCTCGAGGTAGTCGCCGCGCTTCACCACCAGCGGCGCCTTCTCCGGCGCGCTGCAGATCTCGATGACGCGGTCCGTACCCTGCTCGACCTCGATCTGCGGGCTGAAGCACGCCACCATCTCGGGCGCGTTCTGCATCCGGATCACCGCGGCCTCGAGGCCGGTGGGGAGCAGGGCATCGTCGTCGGCGAGATAGTGGGCATAGATCCCGCGGGCGTGCCGCATGACCTCGAAGTAGTGCTCGATCGCCTCGAGGCGGTGCGCCGGCCGAATGACGCGCAGCGTCATCCCGTCGTCTTCCGCCCACTCCTCGAGATTGATCTCGCGCAGGACGATGTCGGTGTCGTCCTGGGAGTGATTGTCTGAGATCAGCACCTCGACCGCAAACGGCAGCGCGCGGACCACCGGCCGGAGCTCGGCCAGGCAGGTCCGCAACATCGCGGCGCGGTTGAAGGTCGGGATGCAGATCGACAGCACAGCGTTGCCGGACGCCATGGCGGTGATCTCCTTGCCGGAGGAGGGGAGGGTTCAGATCGTGCGCGCGAGGGGATGCCGGTCCCCGCCACGCGCGTTAGGCCAGATCTCAGGCGCGGCGCTGGTAGCCCGTGAACTTGTCGACGTTCAGGGTGCCGACGCCGACACCGGTCGACTTGTAGGCCTGCGCCCAGGGCTGGACCTGGCCGTCGGCCCCGGTCGCGGCCCAGCCGAACGTGGTGCCCGTCGGGGTGACGTCGACGCCGTCCATGTAGAACCGGACGTTGGTCGGGTCCTGGAAGTCGATGCGGCCGACCTTGTTGACGGCGGTGCCGAGGACGAGACCGGTCGATGCCGACTTGTCCGTGGTGCCGTCGTCGATCTCGGCGAAGACAGTGCCGCCCGGCATGATCTTGAACCAGGCGGAGCGAATGACGGCGTCGGGGTTGTCGACCCAGGTGCCGGCCACGCCCACGGTCAGGACCGCGGTGCCGGTCGGCAGAACGGCGACGTCGAACACCCACTCCGCGACGAGGCCGGCCGTCGGCTGGTACTGCCGGTTGTCGCCGAAGTAGAAGGTGCCCTCGCCCTTCTCCGACGTCGCGTTCAGGGCGATCGCGACCTTGCCGTTGAGGCCGTTGCTGACGCCGCCGACGGTCGCGGTGCCGGTGCCGACCAGCTTCTTCAGCCAGTCGACGCCGGACTCCGCCGTGGCGGGCTGGACGACATCGATGCCGAGGAAGTCGTCGGTGAAGACCACCGGCGCCACGGGCAGGATGTGCTCCTTGGTGACGTAGTCGATGAAGACCGGGTAGTTCCCGATCTGGGTACCGTAGACGGCGCGGACCATGGCGAGTTCTCCAGAGAGGAAATGGAGATGAAGGCGGGGTTACTTGCCGTCGCGGCGCGCGACTTCCATCGCGATCGCCGCATCGGCCTCGCCCTTGTCGGTGATATCCTTGCCGGAGATCTCCGACGCCAGGGCGAGACGCCTGGGCACGGGCATGTTCTTCCAGGCCGGCACGATCTCGATCGCTGCCAGCCGCTTCAGTTCGGCCTCCGCAGCTGCGGCCGCGTCGCCGGAGGTGGTCTGTGAGTCGTCCGTTTCGTCGCCAGCACCGCCGGCGCCCTGCGACTGAGGCGGGGACGATGATCCCGTGGGATCACCGCCGCCCGCTGGCGCGGCAGGGGCCTGGAATGCTGGCGCGCGCGCCGGTGCCGCCTCGCCCGGCGGTTCCGGCGCCGCCTCGACGGCCGCGCCGAGATGCTGCCAGTGCACGGCCGAGGTCTCGGTGAGGCTGACGGTCTGGCCTTTCTTGAAGCCAGCGCCGTTGCCGTGCTCGTCGGGGTGGGTGTCACGGACGAAGAGAATACGAGGCATGCCGGACCTCTAGGTGTTTGAGAGCAGAGAGACGCGCTGTTAGCCGACCATCTGGTCGACGGACGAGGCGTCGTAGCTCGACACCGGGCCGTGGCGGCCGTTGCTGCCGATCACGACAGCGCCGACATCCGAGGTCGCCGTGCCGACCGCCAGCGTCAGGCGCGCGAAGCGGTAACCGTTGTCGACGTCGAGCTCCTCGGCGCGCAGATGCAGCAGCGCCTGCTTGTTCGACTTGTCGGTGCCGGCCTGCGTCATCTGGGTGATCGCGCGCGCCGGCGAGATGTCCTTCGGCGAGCCGCCGTCGGTCAGGGCCTGCTCGAACTTTCCGTCGAGCGTCGCGCTGGAACCAAGATCGCCGGCCTGGATGATGGCCAGCAGATCCTGCCACTGGCTCATGTCGATCCAGCCGGTGGAGTAGGAGTTCACGGTGTAGGCGTCGGGGTCGATGTTGCCGACGACGCCGATCTGCTCGAAGAGCTTCGCGGTGTGAAGCATGGTCCGAATCTCCGTTGCGCGCTGGCGTCTGTTGCCGCGCGCGGCTCTGAAAAGGGGAGACGGCGGGGTCTCCCCCGCCGTCGGTGTGTGTCGTCAGTTGCTCGGTGCTGCCGCGGGGTTACGCGCGCGCCTCGAGGGTCGTCGCCCAGGACAGCGTGTTGGAGCCGTTCTCCGGCGTGATCGACGAGCCCCACCAGGGCTGGCCGTTGACGCGGAAGATGAAGCGGAACGCCATCAGCGCCTGGTCGAAGTAGAAGTGCATCGACACGTCGGTCTTGATCTGCTGGCCGCGGGTCAGCAGCATGTACTGGTTCAAGTCGACCAGGATGATGTCGCCCTTGACGCCCAGCGTGGAGCAGGGGCTGACCGGGATCACCGGGCGACCCTTGAGGCGGCCATACGGGGTGTCGGCGGCGCCGCCCGGCGGCATGTAGGCCGGCACCGGCACCATGGCGCCGGGCGCGAACTCCATCGCCTCGAGCTGGGGCTCGATGTCCTGGTTGATCAGCCACACCGCGTTGCGGCGGCTCGGCGCGTAGAGGCGGGCCCACATCTTGTCGATGTTGGCCTTGTAGATCGTCGCGGCCGGCTGCCCGGTCTCCTTGGAGATCGTGATCAGGCTGTCGGCGTTGAGGATGCCCTTGGGCTGGCCGGCGCCGGAGCCGCGCACGATCGCGGTGTTCAGCTTGGCCTGCATCTTCGCCGGCGCCTTGGAGCGGATGAAGCTCTCGATGCCGGGGGCGTCCTCGAGCAGTTCCTCCGACACCGGCACCAGGCAGGTCATCTTGACCAGCCGGATGGTGTCGAGCTGCAGCGCGGGCTTCGACGGCGTGATCGCGCCGCCCTCGCCTTCCCAGTAGACCTGGACGCCACCGCTGGTCTGCCAGGGCGTCGTCTCGTCCTTCGGGATCGTCATCGAGCTGGCGCCGGTGACGAGCTGGTCGCAGCGGCTGGCGAGGCTGTCCTCGTTCAGCACCTTCTGCCAGATCTCCTTGCGCCACTCCGGCGGCACCGCGAAGCCGCCGTCGGCGCCGACGCCCTCGGCGCCGAAGGTCGACGTCGCGTTGAGGACAACGAGGCGGGGATCCGGCGTCGCGTTGGGCAGGCAGCCGTTCTTGACGTTGATGGCGAACTCGCCGAACGACTGGAAGCCGCCCTTCGGGTCCATCGGCCGCTTCGGCTGCGCCGGGATCGATGCGCGCAGCGGCGCCGGCTGGGTGCCGGGCTCCGTGGTGCGACGGCCCGGGCCGGTCGTCGACGCGTTGAGGCTGGAGCGCACGTCGATCTGGCGGCGCAGGCTCTTCGCCTTGACGCCATGCGCCTCGACCGTCGCGAGCTCGTCCTCGGTCGGCTCGCGGCCCTCGGCGTCGGCGGCCTCGAGGATCTCCTGCGCTTCGGCCTGGATCTGGTCGAGCTGCGTCTGGAGAGCCTCGACCGACACGGCATTCGCCATGACGCCGAACGGGATCGCCTGGCCGAGGCCGGCCAGGGCTTCTGCCTGGTTATCCATGAGAGTGGGACTCCATCTAGGGGAAGCGGCGTCTCGCGACGCGGCGGTCATGCGGTTGCCCAGGCCGCAGGATTCGAGGGGGCGTTACCCGGCTTGGTGCCGGGATCTCGGTGGTCAGCGGCGTATCGCCGCCTTCTTGATTTCAGCCATCGCCTTCGCCGCGGCGATGCGGCGCGGCATCAGGGCGGTCGGGATGTTCTTGAACTTCGACGGGTCCTGGACCGACGCGGCGACCTTGAGGTTCTCGACGATGCGATCGGCGAAGCTGCGCTCGACGCACTCCTTGCCGTTCATCCAGGTCTCGTCGTCCATCCACTTCTTGATCTCGGCGGCGCTGCGCCCGGTGCGCGCGACATAGGTGTCGCAGAGCGTGACGTTGATGCTGTCGAGCAGGGTGGCGCTGCGGCGGAGATCCTCCGCGCCGCCGCGCGCCCAGGTCCACGCGTTGTGGATCATCATGAAACCGCCCTCGGCGATCTCGATCTCGTTGCCCGCCATCGCCACGAAGGACGCCGCGGAGCACGCGAAGCCGTCGACGTGGGTGATGACCTTGGCCTGGTGCTGCGTCAGCAGCGTGTACATCGACCGGCCGGCGAAGACGTCGCCGCCCTCGGAGTTGATGCGCAGGTCGATCGTCCTGATGTTCTTGCCGAGTCCCTTGAGCTGGTCGGCGAAGCTCTTGGCGGAGGTGCCGTCGCCGTACCAGTCGTTGCCGATGAGACCGTAGATGTAGATGTCGGCGCGATCCTCGGCGGTCTTCGCCATCTTGAGACCGGACGGCACCTTGGCCGCGGCGCGATGCGGGGGCATCTGCACCACGCTGTTCATCACGGGGAGCCGATACTCGGGCATCGCGGTATTCCTTCAGGTCCGGCCGTAGAGCCGGATCGTTTGGTCGTTGCCGATGTCGATGACGACCTCGACCAGCGAGCCGAGGTCTTCGACGGTCAGGTTCGTGGTGTTCATCGCGACGACGTTGAGATGCGCGACGCCATTGGCGCCCGGAGCGCCGGCCTCGCCTCGAGGACCGATGTCGCCGCGGTCACCCTTGTGACCCCGCGGTCCGGCCGGGCCGGCGACGCCCTGCGGCCCCTGGGGGCCTTGCGCGCCGGTCTCGCCGCGATCACCGCGCTCGCCCTGCGGTCCTACCCACGGCCCGACCTTGGTCTCGTTGCCATCGGTGAAGACCACGATGAGGTCGCCATCCTCGACCCGGGTCTGCGCGATGCCGCGGCCATCCCGGCCGTCCCTGCCGTCGCGACCAGCCGGCCCGAGCTCGCCGATCGCGCCCTGCGGGCCTGCGACACCTTGCGGGCCGACCTCGCCGGCGACGCCCTGCGGCCCAGGCTCACCCTGCGGCCCGATCTCGCCACGCTCGCCCTGCGGGCCAGCCACACCCTGCGGACCGGTCTCGCCGGCCACGCCCTGCGGCCCCGGCTCACCCTGCGGCCCGATCTCGCCGCGCTCGCCCTGCGGGCCGGCGACACCCTGCGGACCGATCTCGCCGGCGACGCCCTGCGGCCCCGGCTCACCCTGCGGCCCGATCTCGCCGCGCTCGCCCTGCGGCCCAGCGGCGCCCTGCGGGCCGATGTCGCCGCGCTCGCCCTGCGGGCCAGCGGCACCCTGCGGGCCGGGCGCGCCGGCGAGGCCCTGCGGCCCAGGCTGGCCGTCGCGACCGTCCCTGCCGTCGCGGATAGGCCGCGCCTCGACGACCTCGAGCCGCTTCGCGAAGCCGCCGAGCACGGCGAGGATCTTGTCGAGCACCCCCGGCTGCTTCGGCTGCTCCGGCGCCGGCGGCGACGGGCTCGCGCGGTTCTGCACGATGATGGTGGGGACCGGATGATCAGACATCGATCATCTCCGGCGCGAATCGCGCGATGAGGTCGGACAGCGCGTTGTAGCTGGACGGCAGCAGGGCCGTGCCCGGTGGCGCCGGTTCCGCCGCGGGCGCGGCGATCATCTCGCCGGCGCGCTCCATCAGCGTCATGTTGCCTTCGATGATGTACTTCTCGCCGCCGGCCTTCTTGCCGGGCTTCCTCATGTCCTCGAGTTCGGCCCAGTCGTCGGCGTTGATGATGCCGTTGCGACGCTGAATCGCGAGGCCTTCCTGGCGGCTCTTGAAGTCGCCGCGCTGAAGCCCCTTGAGGTCCAGCTTCAGCATGTGGTTGCGGCGGTTGAAGCCGAAGAGCTTGAAGTTCGCCTCCTGCTCGAAGCGGATCACCCAGGGCGTGATGCAGTCGACGACGACCTCGATCGAGAGATGCTCGACGTTGTTGTTCGTCATGCGCAGGAGGTGGAAGACCTTCTGCGGCGGTGCGCCGACCCAGCGACACATCTCCTCGATCTGGAACTGCATCGACTCGATGAACTGGCTGTCCTTCGGATCCACCGACGTCTTGGTGAACTTCATGCCGTTGTCGAGGAACAGCGGCTTGTGCGCCTTGCCGGGACCGCCGATATGCGTCGCCCGCCAGGCCGCCTCGAGCCGCTTCCGGCCAGGGTCCTGAAGCTCTCCGGCGCCCTCGATGACGCCGGTCGGGCTGAGTCCATTGCCAAAGAAGGACGCACCGAACAGTTCGGTCGCTCGAGCCCAGCCGATCGACTGGGCGGCATACTCGACGACCGAGATGCCGACGGGACCGTCACCGAAGCCGCGGATGTGGAAGACATCCATGCTGGAGAGCTGGACGACGGGCCCGTTGCCGCAGTCGTATTCGTAGATCAGATCGCCGGTCTCGGCGTCGCGCTTGATCTCGATGTAATCGGGGTGCAGCGGCCACAGCGCGACGGCGCGGCCGACGGCATCACGCTCGATCTCGGCGATGCCGTTGCCGTGCAGGATCGCCCAGGCCGTCAACGTCTCGCGAAACGCGAACGGACTGAGCTCGGGGTTCGCCCGCCAGTTGAAGAGCGTGTCGACGGGATGAGAGGCGACGAGTTCCTCGCCGGTCGGCGTCTGGCGCTTCACGCGCGCCGGCAGCTGGGCGACGGTCTGTGAGAGGTAGCGCCAGGCGGCGTAGAAGGCGGAGACCTGCAGGGCCCTGTCGTGCGGCCACGCCGGCACCCCCGAGACGGTGCGCGTGATGTACGGCAGCCGCGGCGTGTAGGGGTCGACCGGCTCCTGGGTCGAGCGGTCCATCACCATCGGCGCGCCGTACTGGTCGAGAATGGTGGAGGAGGCCTCTTCCATCAGAAGTCCTCCTCGTCGGGCCGTTCGTCCTGCCACCGCTCGAAGCGCCGCTTGTGCTCCTCGAAGTCGGGGTGCCGCGGGTCGTTCAGGACCTGCGGCGACCAGTCGGTCCGCGTGTCCTTGTTGGCGTCGTTCTCGACATCCTCCGACGAGGTATCGTCGCCGGCCTCGCGGTCGTACATCGACCGGCCCTGGGGCTTCGGGTTCGTTACCATCAGCCACGCAGCGTCCTGAAGGGCGCACCAGGGGTCGATCTTGGCGTCGCCGGCGTTCTGCTTCGTCGCCCGGATCGCCGTCGCCGTCGGCTCGATCTTCACGTTGCCGACACACCAGGCCATGAGATTGCCGCCGCCGTGCAGCAGCGTCCCGTTGACCAGTTTCCGCTCCGTCGTCTTGATCGCGTTCATCAGGCCGAAGCTCTGCGGCACGCCGATCAGCAGCTTGTTGTCGGCGTTGATGCCGATAGAGTTCATGGCGTCGACGAATTCGCCGAGCCCCGCGGGGTCGACCGCGACGCCGCCCAGCACGCCGGCGTCCTTGATCTTCTCGACGATGGCGACGATTTCGGTGAGGTCGCCGAGCTCGTCGCCCACGATCGTCAGCTCGAACCGCTTCGCGAAGTCCTGCAGGTTCTGCGCGATCGTCTGCCGGCGCTTCAGCACGCCCTCATGGCACCAGGCGTGATGCGCGGCGAGCCAGCGCTTCACCTTCGTCGGCCGGACTATCCCGTCGGGGTGACGGACCATCATCTCGGTTTCTTCGCGTTCCCGGCCCAGCACGCAGAGGCCGAAGAGATCGTCGAGGCCGCCGCCATCGATGCCGACCACGACGACTTCGCAGCGCTCGAGGATGACGTCGACGGACTCGCCGAACGACATGTCGGTGAGCAGGGGATCTGCCCGCCGCTCCCAGTATTCGGCGCCGGCCCAGCGATCGCTGCGCAGCCCGAGGCCGATCTCGATGTTGAAGTGCTGGGATCCGAAGAGCACCAAGGCCTGGGGGCCTTCGCGCTCCGCCTTCATCAACTCACGCTCGAGGAAGGCCTCGTCGACCGATCGACCCATGTTCGGGTTGACCAGGGGCCAGTATTTCCGCTGCTTCCACCTCGAGCTGGTGATGATCTTGCGCGGCAGCTCGTAGAGGATCGGCAGCAGCGGCAGCGCCAGCTTGCCGTCGCGCACATCGCGCGCGTTCTGCAGCTCCGACTTGAAGACTCCCGACGGCGGATCCTTCGACTGCGTCGTGATCTGGATGAGAAACCCGTCGGGCCGCGCCGCCAGGGCGCCGCGGATCTCGACGAAGATGTCGGCCGCCCGCGACTTCGACGCGAAGACGTGGGTCTCGTCGATCAGCGTCCCGGTCGACTTCAGACCGGTGACGGTGTCGGTGTCGGCCGCCTTGACCTCGAGCTTTGCGTCGCTCGTCCGGTGCGTGATGGTCCGGATATGCGTCTGGATGTGGAATTTCCGCGACAGCGCGGGGTCCAGACGGATGGCGCCGGCGGCCTGCTTGAACGATCGATCGGCGATGTCCTTGGTCGGCGCGATCAGCGAGAACTCGGCTGCCGGCCTTACATTCAGGATCAGCGCCGTCAGCATGATCGCCGCGGCCGAGCTGGTCTTCGCGTTCTTCTTGGGGATGAGCCAGAAGAATTCCTGGATCAGCCGGCGGTTGGTCTCGACGTCGAAGCTGCCGAAGATGGCTTCGACGATCGGGAACAGCCACGGCCCGGCGGCCTCGCCCATCGTCGGTGTCCCGACGACGTCGTGCATGCGCAGCCGCTTGAAGACCCTGAGCGCTCGAGCCGCTTCCTCCTCGAAGAGCGGCAGATCCGGGACCAGCGATTCGCCGGCTAGAAGTTTGGTCTCCCAGTTCGGGAGCGCCGTCGACCAGACAGGCGCCGGGACCAGCGCCCCTCCTGTCGCGAAGTCGGCCACAGCACGGGATCAGTGCTTGCGGACACGGTCGAGATCGTCACCCCATTCGCCGCCCTGGCCGGCCTGCTCGGCGTCGATCGCCTGCTGCTCTTTCTTGCCGAGGCGCTTTTCCGGCGTATCCGTCGAATTCTTGCGCGTCACCGGCGCGTACATGCCGAGATGGCGGGCCATGTCGTTCAGCGCGCCGCGCTTGTCGTGCATCTTGATCTTCAGCGCGCCCTCGGCGGATTGCTCGACCGAGGCGATCGCCGCTTTGATGTCCACCGGCAACTCGTCGGCCGACTTCAGCCTGACCCGGTTCGAGGTCGTGATCTCTTCCTCGCCGGTGTCCGGATTCTCGGTCATCCCGACGGCGTCGACCTTCCAGTCCACTACATCGGCGATGTTGGCAAATCCGATGCGCGACATCTCCAGCAGGACGCGGTCGGCAGTCACCTGGGTGCGCTTCGACCGCTCTTCCTGCGCTTTGGCGATAGCCGCCGCGATTCTACTTTGTCCCACTAAACGGGAGCCGATCTTGTGCGCGGTGCGGGGGCTATAGCCCGCACGGATCGCGGCTTTGGTGGCGTTCAAATCGATGAGGTACTCATCGACAAATCGCGCCTGCCGGGGGCGAAGTGCCATCTAGGGCCTCGATTTCCAACGCGCGCCCAGGAAAAATTTTCTGCGCGTGCGCCCCTGTGCGGTCCGGACCCCCGGAACGGCCAGAGAACAGACCCCCCCTCCCCCCTATGCCGGTAGGGGCGGCGGCGCGGCGTGTTCAGGCGGAGCGGAGACGCGCGGCGCGGGCGCTGGCCGTCTTGCGGGTATGGCAGCTGCCACAACGCGCGAGACCGTTCGCGCGATCGAATGGCGCGCCACCGTCGCGGAGCTCTTTGACGTGATCGGCGAATAGCCGGGATGGAGTCCGCTCGGGCGCCATACACTGCGGATCCTGGCATTTGCCGCCAGCGCGGGCGATGACGTCAGCCGCCCATGCCCGATAGCGCGCGTCCCGGTAGATCTCTTCCGTGATCTTGGGAGGCGGCTTTACGCGCCTAGGATCTATCATGGCGACGCGCGGCGACACGGTGCCTAGCCTGGCTGCCATGGCGCGCGCTCCCCAAAAGCAAAGCGCCCGGCTATGGAGATCGGGCGCTTCGGGAGATCGTGGCGGACTGATCACCACGCGCACACACCATGCGCCACGCCTCCCCGTGCTGTCAATAGGCGGTATATCCGGGCAGGATGACGCACTAACGGGAACGGCGCGCCATGGTGACCAGGGCGCGCCGTCTTGTGCTTTCCAGATCCTGCTATCGTCGTCGACGTCGGCGCCATTGCACCATGGCGACCACCAGGCGCGCCACAATGGCCAGCGCCGCTAGGGCAATCTCTATCATCCGGCCCACTCCCGCGCCTTCGCGGCGAGCTCCGCCAGCCTGTCGCGCTCCGCCTCGAGCATCTCCGCCAGTTCGCGCCAGACACCGAACGGGATCGGCCATGGTCCGCCGCTTGGCGCGTGATGCTCGCCGCTGGCCATGCGCTGCAGCGGCCGGGGCAGGATCCCCAGGGCGCGCGCCGCCGGTCCCTGCCAGCTATCGCCATAGAGCTCCCGCATCACAGACAGGAATTCGGTCGCTTGGCCATCACCGCGATTCCTTGACGTTAATGCCGGGCAGGGCGCCGTTCGTCGACTGCACCAGAGCGAGACCGGCGCCCGCCAGGGCTTCCACCAGCGCGGCTTTCGGGATGCCGATTCGCGGCGCAAGGAGATCCGCCAGCATGTCCTGGTCGGTCGGTTCGGCCATGATCGGCCCCATGGCGGCGCGCCGGCTCACCAGCCCGGTCGGCACCTCCGGGATCATCCCGGGGAGGCGCCGCCTCATGGCGCGTCTCCCTCGAGCAGCACCGGCTGCGGCAGGCCACTCAGGGTCTCCGCGAAGCCGTAGCGCCAGGTCGGGGGGATCACCGCCCGGCAGATCTGGCGCATCAGGATGCGCTCGGCGCCGGCGCCGGCCTCGACCTCGAGGGGGAGGTCGCGCACCCTGACGACGTCGGCCATCCTGTCCTCGTCGAGCCGGCCGCCCCTTGTGCACTCCGCGAAGATCGTGCGCACCTTGGCGGCGACCTCGTCCCACTGGCCGATCCTGATCGCATGCACCAGGGCACCGGCCTGGGCCGCGTTGCCGGTCGCCACGTTGATGGCCGTGACCTGCCTGGCGACGTGATAGGCCAGCGGCACAGGCGCCAGCGTCCAGTACGAGGGGTCGACGAAGGTCGCCACCTTCAGAGCGGCCAGAGGCTCGGCCGCGGCGCGCTCCGGCACCGCGATCACCCTGGTCGCTGCGCGCACCTTCCGCCCCCGGATGCCGGCGACCATGTCCTCGACGAAGGCGACATGGCTGCGCAGGAAGACGACGACCACGGACCCGCGGTCCGCCGGCAGCGCCTTGACCATCTCGAGCGTGCGGCCGCCATCGGCGCCCGGCGGGCGGACCGGACCACCATCGAGTTCCATCTCGTCATCCTCCATCCTGGTTGCTTCCCAGACCGTGCGGGCGATGCGCACCCTGTCGGCGAAGGCCTGGATCGCCGGGGTGAAGGCGCGGCGCCAGCCGCGGGTGATGGTCCACATGTCGATCGCCGCGATGAGGTGGCGCTTCGACCAGCCGTTGCGCTTGCTGCGCCCGCGGTCGACTTCCTCGAGCGTCGATCCCCTGACGATGATGTCGACCGCCGCGGCGTGGCTGATGCCCAGCGCGACCACATCGCGCGCCCAGTCGAAGTAGGCGAGTTGCAACTTGACCATCGCCTCGGCCTCGGGCCCGCCGGCGGTTGTCCTGGACTGGCGCTCGAAGGTCTGGCCCCGGATCCTGCCGATGCCGGGGATCAGCTCGGCGGCGACCTCGATCTCCTCGAAGGCCTGCTGCTGCTGCGGGTCCAGCAGCCCGACGATGATCGCGGCGGCGCGCCGGCGCCTCGTCTGGCCCAGCATCTCGCGCTTCACCTCGCCGCTGGGCGACACCCTGATGTCGCCGCGGACGACGAACTCGACGGTCGGGCTGTGCTCTTCCTGGACCCCGGCGACGGCGCGGTACTCCTCCGGCATCTTCTTCGCCACCGCGTTGCGGCGCTGCCGGCGCTTCAGATCCTGCTCGTCGCGCTCCCTGGCCATGATGGTGTCGCGGGTGCGTTGCCAGGCCACACGCTCCGCGGCGCCATGGGGTCGCGGCCCGAGCTCCGCCATGGCGCGCTCCAGCGACCATGGTGGTGGCTTCTGCTTCTTCGGCGTCTTGCCTGCCTTGCGGGCCATTCGGGCTCCTGCGATCGCGAGGGGGATCGATTCGGTGAGGTTCACAGGCCGCCTTCCATGATCAGCTTGACGCGATCGGCGACGACATCGAGCTCGAGGTCGACCAGCGCGTGGATCTGCTGCCTGATCTCGCCCTCGGCCGTTCCCTCGCCAGCGGCCATGGCGGCCATCAGCGCCTGGCGCGCCGCCGTCTGGCGAAAACTCAGGACCAGGGTGCGGCGGTTGAGCTCCGCTTCGGCGGCTGTCGTCATGCGCAGCCGCTTTCCTTGGCGAACTCGACCCAGTCGGTGGTGACGCAGAGCAGCCATCCGTCGCGATGGCTTTCGATGCACGCGACCTCCCACTCGTCGTATTCGTAGGAGGTCTTACGCCAGATACACGGCGTTCCGATCGCCATGAACTGATCTGGATCGTTGTCGTGGCGGCCGCATTCACAGGCCCACTCCGCCTTCGCCGGCTCCACCGTTTCACGATCCATCGCGGCAACTTCTTCGGCGGAATAGGAATCCCACCGCCGGCCGGTCTCGTCGTGCACGGTGCAGGTATGGCCGTACTTGAGCTCGTGCACCCTGGTGCAGCCGCAGGCCTGCAGCGGCACCACGGCTCGAGCGACCGCCGGCACCACCGCCTCGCACACCAGGAGCGCGGCGGTCGCGCCAGCTCGAGCCAGCGTCGCGCGGCGACCGAGCGCCGCTGTCACGACGGCACCTCATCCCGGGGAGCGCGACCGTCGAACGCAGGGTGCTTCGGTATCGCGCGACTGAGTGCCGCCATCAGCGCGTCGATGTCGGCGACCATCTTCGTGCACTGCGGGACGTCGGCCGCGAGGGCGATCCGAGAACCTTCGATGCGCTCGGCAACCTCATCGATGTGGCCGGCCAGCTGCTTGATCCGCGACACCAATGCGGACTCGATCGGATCCTCGATCGATTCGGTCATGCCGAACCGGCTGCGTACCGAGTCGACGCTTTCCCTGGCGCGGGCAACTCCGGCGGCCAGATCATCTGGAATACCAACCGTTTCACATGAAACCGTCATGTCCGTTGTCCTTTCGTGAGTGTGCAGGTCGCGGTCACTTCGATACGTGGCGGAGCCGCCGGCCGGTCAGCGTGATGTCCGACATGAACTGGATCGGCGCTTTCACCGACATCGAGGTCAGCAGACCGCCGCGCTTCACGACGCCATCGACGGACCACCGCGGCGTCAGCGAGGCCTCGACGTCCAGCGCCACGACGGCATGGACGTCGAGACCTTGGTCCTGGGCCGCGTCGATCGCCTTGTTGAGGGCGGCGGCGGCGAGCACCACGCGCTTCGCCAGGGCGTTGAGATCGTCGGCCGATTTGTACTTGTGCGGCGCCAGCCTTGGTTTCTTCATGGCTGCTGTCCCTCCTCGCCTTCGCTGCGAACCTTGCGGGCCTCTTGCCAATTCTTCTCCGGTGTCCAGATGCCGCCGCCGAATCGCTCGACTCGCATCGCGTCGGGGTGTTGCTTGGGGCGCAACGGCATCCACTTCTGGAACTGCTGATCCAGGTCATATCGCCACTTCGCGAACCGGTGCTCTCGCCACTTCTTGAGCAACACAGCGACGCTGGCCTCGATGACGTCGCACTCTTCGGGACCAGATCTCCGAGCCAGATACCGATCAATGTCCTGCTTGATCTGGTCCATCGCACGACGTGTCCCGACGACAGCATCGTCGTCATCCAGGCCGCAGCTCGCGAGCCACAGCCGGTGCCGGAGATACTTCGCCTGGAGTTCTCGAAACTGCCTCCTGCGAATCACAAGCCAGTCAGTTGTGTTCGCGCTCCTGGCTCCCACGGCGTACAAGAGGCGGGCGATCGCAGCCGGACCCTGTCCGCATAGCGCCATCGCACAGATCAGCGGCATCCATGGCCGCAGCTGTCCCTGGTATCGAGCCAGCGGCGGCTGCTTCATGGCTGCTGTCCCTCCTCGGGATCGACCGGCTTGCTCGGCTTGGGATACGGGTTCTCGATCCTGAGTTCCTCGGCGCAGGCCGCCATCTGGGAAAGGAAGACCTCGCGATCCTCGGGCAGGAGACCGAAGCGTTTCGCCCGGGCATGCGACAGCCGCTGCTTCAGCGCCTTGTCCCTGTCGAACAGCCCGCTCATGTGCCGTCACCGCCGCGGCTGGCCTGCTGCGCCTTCCAGGCCAGGTATTCCTCGTCCTTGTCGCTTCTGGCGCCGTGCATGACGTGGGTGCCGAGGTCATCGATGCGCACGACACGGAAGGGCTTGTCGCAGGACTCGCAGCACGCCTTGACCCCGGCGCGCAGGGTCTTGAGCTCGGCCACGGTCTCGTCGCGCTCGTCGAGCCGCAGCGGCTTCGGTCCCTCGCCGCGATGCTCGCGTTGCCGCCGCTGCAGATCCCGGACGATGGCGCGCTCCACGGCGTCTGACCATGAGCCCCCGGTCTTGGCCTGGCACCACGGGCAGCGCACCTCGGTGTCCCTGTGCACCGGCAATTCGCCGGCTTCGTCGCGGATCGTGCTCATGCGTCGGCCTGTCGAAAGCGGTATTTGACGAGCAGCTCGCGCGGCGCATCGCAGCCGGACTCGTCGGGCCTCGGCCCCCAGCTCTCGGCGTGCCAGAACGGCTTGCGCCGCGCCGGGCTGTCGGGATCCTGCCTGTCCAGGGCGACGCGGTAGTCGCTGAGCAGCTTCTCCCACGACACGCCGCCATGCCGTGGCGCCGGCGCTGTCGCCACGGTGCTGCGGCCCGCCGCGACGGGCCGGTGACCGATGGCGGTGACGAACTCCTCGATGATCGCGGTGAAGTAGTTCAGCGACTGCGGCGCCACGTAGCGCGTCCGCGCCGCGGCCGCTCGGATTGCGGGCTCGATCTGGGTGTCGATGTTCCAGCCCCTGGCAATCCAGGCCTCGACGACCTTGCGGTCATCCCGTGCACGGCCCCTGTCGAGCCCGGCGATATCGCAGGCCAGCAGGCCGGCGCGCTCGACGTCGAAGCCGGCCCGTGCCTTCTCCCCCTCATCGATCAGATCAGGCGCGGCGCGGCGATCATCGACGGGCTCGCTCGCCGTACCGGGACTCGGTGCTGCGCTATAGGATTCTTGAAGAACTGAAGACTGAAGAATAGAAGGGCCAGACCTGTTGCCGGCACCGTTGCCACGCGTATTGCCAGTTCGTTTGCCAGCAGAGTTGCCAGCGGGTTGCCGTGGCAAATCCTCATTCTCTGTTTTCTTTCCGTGGGTTGCGTCGGCCCCTCTTGTCCCTGCCTTCGACCGCTTCAACGACAGGGCGTGATCCCTCACCATCCGGCGGCAAAACAGGACCTTTCGTCGGTCGATTCCTGCCGTCTTCGTGGCGACGAGCTCGGCGATCAGCGGCTCCAGCTCGGCCGCCGGCTTGCCGACGACGCCCGCCAGGCTCTCCGCGAGGTGGGCGCGATCGCAGGGCTTGCCGGGGACCTCGACATAGCCCGGACGGGCCGCGCAGCGGGCGGCGATCGGCAGCATGTGCACGGCCCACAGGCCCTGCGCGGCCAGCGAGCACGCGTTGAGCTCGGGGTCGCCGTCGAGGTCGTTCCAGAACATGCGGGAGGAGGGGTTCTTGGTCCCCAGCCGGCTCTTCTGGCCTCCGCTGCCGCTGGTGCTGGTGGTCTCGTCGTCAGGCTGCATCGGCTGGCCTCCCGTCGGGCTGCGGGGCTGCGACGGCGGCCATGGTGACGAGGCGCCGGTACTTCCGGGCGATGTCGTCGTCGCTGCCGATCTCGGACCGTGCCTTGGCCAAAGCGGTGCCGACCGAGCTGCGGTCCCTGCGCAGCACGGCGCCGATGACGCACATCGAGAAACCGCAGGCGTCGTAGAGGACGGCGATGATGAGCCGGCGCGCCAGGGGAGCCGGATCCTGCCGGCGCGTCGGGCTGATGATCACATCCCTGCCGATCCGGAAGATGACCTCGGCGCACCGGGCCAACTTCCTCAAGGCCCGGCGCGCCGGCTCCTCGACGGCGTGGCGACGCGCGGCAAGACGCGCCGCCCTGGCCTGTGCCTTCTTCTGGCGTTCCGCGGCCTCGATGTCGGCGCGATCGACGAGGAAGCGCCGCCAGTCCGGGTCGATGAGCTTCTCGAGCGCGGCCTCGTCGCCGATGGCCAGCCGCCACTGGTTGAAGCTGTCGGCAAGGCGCCGCCTGATCCGGACGGATCCCAGCGTGGTACTGACGATGACGTTTCGATGCAGCGCATGCGCGGCGGCGCGCTTCGCCTTGATCGCGGGGTCAGCGTTGATGCGGAGCATCGCCGCGCGCTTCATCTCACGGAATCGGGGACCGCGGTCGGGATCCTCGAGCATCGCCTTCATGCCGGCGGCGACCCTGTCCCGGCGCTCCGGATCGCTCATCCTGAGCAGCATGTCGACGCGCTGCTGTTCCCGGATCGCGGCGAGCCGCACCGGATCGGCGGCGAGCTCGGCGTTGTACTTCAGCATCGCCTCGCGCCGCGCCTGCTTCGTTTCAGGCGTCGTCCGCCGGCGGGGCGCGGCCTGGATGCGGGCCAGGTATTCCGGGTCCTGGCGCAGCCGGGCCAGCCGTTCCCGCCCCTCCGCCAGGATGCGATCCTTGACGTCAGGATGAACCAGAACGGCACCGTGCCGGATACGCGGTCCCTTCTGGGTCTGGATGATCTCCCCCGACATCGCTCGGCTACTCCGCTGCCTTCATGAGACGCAGCCCGGCGACGACGCGGCGCAACTCGAGCAGCCCGATGATCTCGGCGCCCCGGATCCGCCACTGCGGGACCTGCGAGCCCGCGATCTGGTCCAGCGTGAAGCCGGCACGACGCACGGCCTTCGCGAGATCGGGACCGTCCAGCGCCATCACGAGCCGGTCGGGCTCGCCATCGGGCAGCGGCGGTCCCGCCGGCTTCACCGCCGCCGGTGGCGCCGCAGCGCTCTTGCGCGCCAGGAAGTCGCCGACGCCATCGATGGCCTGCTGGCGCGCCGGCGAGAACGACTTCGCCGCTGGCGCGACCGGCGCCGGCACGGGAGCCGGCTTCGATGATGGTGTTGTCAATCTGGTCTGGCGCGCCGCCCTGCGCCTCGGATCGTCGGCGATGCCGAGACCCGCCGCGGCGGCAGCGACGGTGCCGGGCTCCATCGCGAAGGCGGCACCGATGAACTCGGCGTTGTCACCCCGCAACCAGGCCTCGGTGAATCGCCTGGTCTTGTCCTCCGACCACGCACGATGGTGGTTCGTCTGGATCTTCTCCGCCTTCACCGCATCCACGGTGCCGGCGGGAGCCGTTTGAGCGGGCCGGACCCAGCGGTACTTGGCGGCGAGGTTGTAGAACGTCTGCTTCGTGACGTTGAGCTCGGCGGCCAGCGTCGCCACTCGCTCGCCGGCCTCGTAGCGTGGCCGGTACTTCTCGGCTTCTTCGGCCGGGATGCTGCCCAGCCCGCGGGGGGTATCGGACACCGGCTTCGGCGCGGCGTCGCGGTCAGCGGCGATCTCGGCCAGGATCGGCGTGTGCGCCATCGTCTCTGCGGCTTCAGCGACCGGCTCGATCTCCGTGCCGGGGGCGGCATCGGCGACCGCAGGCGGAAGTGCAACGGCTGGGCCTGGAGAGGTGGCCGCCGTTCCTCCAACGTCATCTGCACGGTCGCCTCGTCCGATCACCCCGGACGCCGCCCCCGACTCCTGCGCCGGCGCGCTGACACGCCAGCCATTCCTGGCGATCACGCCGCGGATCGTCGTCAGCGCCACCTTGGTCGCCCTCGAGATCGCGCCGACGCTCGCCTTCGTCTTCGCCATGCGCTCGATCGTGGCGAGCTCATCTGGTGTGAGGACGCGGTTCGGCGGTTTCGGCGCCGCCTTCGGTGCGCCGGGGAGGCCGAGGACGCGGCGCTCCTCGCGTTCCATCTCGAGCAGGGCGACGTGCATCTTGCGGGCGTAGGCAACCGCCATGTCGAGGCCGTTGCCATCGGTCGGCTTCATGACCTTGATCGCAACGGCGACGCAGCGCTCCGCCTGGCTGATCGGCGCTTCCGCTGCAGAGTCCGGGATCTGGTGGGCTGTCTGTTCCATGTGGCGCGCGGTGCTCTGGGGGTCTCAGTGGGCGAGGAAGGCGATGTTGCGGCGGGCCTGCCAGCACAGGCCGCATGTGGCGCAGCAGGCCGTGGCCTCGGTCTGCGCCGGGCACACGATGGCGCCATCGACGGTCGGCCCGTCGGGGTGCTGGTACAGCGTGCGGGTCGCCCGCTCGGCGTGCGGGCCGTTCGACGTGCGGACCGCGAAGCGATGCCAGTGCCGGTCGCTGGCATCGCGGAGCATGGCGCCGATCGGGCTCGAGGCCGGCCAGGCGGTGTAGCCGAAGACGCGCAGCGCCGGGATCCGGCGCAGCCAGGACAACCAGCGGCGGACATAGGCGACGGAGTAGAAGTCGCCGAGGACATGGGTTCTGACGACGAAGCCCAGCGGATGCTGGCGCGCCAGCACGCGGAGATTGGAGCCCAGCGCCCACTCCAGCGGCGCACCATGATGGAGCCGCTCGACGAACGGCATCTTGTTGCCGAAGCAGTCCTTCCAGTGCAGGCAGGACCGCGGGCAGGTCGCGCGCTCCTCGAGCGTCAGCGTGAAGATCGGCATCCCGGCCCAGCGGCCCTTCAGCACCACCGCCCCGATCTTGCGGTTGTTGTGCCCCGACTTCAGGACGCGGCCGACCAGCCCGGGGGCCCGCGTCGTCGCCGGGTACCGAGTCGTGGCGTTGACCACGGCGTGATGGTCGGGCTCGAGCCGGTCGATCTTCACGAACGCCGGCGTGTGCTCGCTGAAGCGCCGCATCATGGTGCTGGTGGCGGAGATCATGCGCCTACTCCGCCGCGACCATGGCGGCGGCCGGGATGCCGGCGTTAGATCGCGCCAGCGCGGCGGCGAGGGGAGGCGAGACGCTGTTGCCGCACATGCGGCCTTGCGCATCCAATGGCAGCATCTTCCGATACGGCCGCCCCTTCCGATCGACCGCGTCGATCTCGATCTCGATCTTATAGGTGGGCGGAAAGCCCTGGGCGTTGAAGCGCTCCCGCGGCGTCAGCATGCGCATGCCGATGTCGGCGATGTAGTAGGGCTCTCCGCCGATCGTGACGGTTACCACCCCATGGCGTGGCTTCGCGGTCACCGTATGCAGGGGAACGTCGACGGGCTGAGAGGGAACGCCGGAGCCGTAATACTTTGCCAGGAAGGCATAGACCGTCGCGGCGTGATTCCCGCCGGCGGACGACGTCGGTGCCGGTTGATCCACGGGACCATCACGACGATCGGATCCGCGATGATTGATCAGATGCGCGGCAACGAGCCCCTGCGTGCAGCCCTTGTCGACGATGGTTGAGACCGGCTTCTCGGCGGAGTGACCGACCATGTCGGTGTTGTGCTGGGCGAGGAAGGCCGCGACGAGGCTGCCGTCGTTGCCGTCCGGAACCAGCGAAGCTGTAGGCACCTCTACCGATCGTGTGCGCGGCTCCTGACCTGGCCGCTCGCCATAGCGTGGCACCAGGTAAGGCGCGACGACGCAGGCGTCCGGCTTCGTGGTCTGTGTGCCGACGGGTTCACCGCCGCTTCTCGGCGGGCTCTGCCCCGCCCGGCCGCCGCACCCGACCAGTACGGGGGCGACAACACCCAGCGGCGATGCACCACCGCTCCCATTCTCCCCGGTGTGAGCGGTGATCGTCGCGAGAGGCTCTTCCATCGAGTGGCCGGTGGCGCCGCCATTGAACTTGGTGACGAACGGCGTCACGACGGCGTTGGTGTCCTTCTCGCTGGCGGTGACGGTATGCAGCGGCTCGCCGGCGTCACGGTTGTTGCCGCCCTGCTGGCCGTAGCTGACGAACGGCGTGACCAGGGCGTCGCCACGGGCGCCGGTCGACGTCGGCGCGGGGGAGTCGACATCGTGCACGCGGCCCCCACTGCCGCCGCCATGGTTGACCTGGACGATGAAGGGCTTCGGCGAATTGACGACGTAACGCATCGTGCCTTTGGCGATGCGGGCCATCGTCGCTTCCGCCAGCGGGCGAATCGCACGGATGCCGAACTTCGCCTTGATCTCGGCCGCGGTGTCGAAGATCGAAGGGACCGGCAGTGACCAGTCGATGATCTCGGCGGCGGCGCGCCAGCGCAGCAGCCCATCGGCGCCATCTTTGGCGTGCGTCGGCTCCGGCCATGCGATCGGCACGCCGTCGCGGCGGGCGATCACGAAGAGACGTTTGCGGATCGTAGGGGCGCCGTAATCGCAGGCGCGAAGCTCGCGCCATTCGACGACATACCCCAGCTTGCGCAGCGCCCTGACCCAGCGCTTGAAGGTGATGCCCTTCGACAGCGGGCAGGGCACCAGTTTGCCGTCCTCGGCCTCGATCAGTGGTCCCCAATCGCTGAATTCCTCGACGTTCTCCAGCATGATGATGCGCGGCAAGGTCAGCTTGGCGCAGTGCACCACCACCCAGGCCAGGTCACGGATACCCTTCTCGACCGGCTTGCTGCCCTTGGCCTTGCTGAAGTGCTTGCAGTCCGGGCTGAACCACCACAGGCCGATCGGCAACAGGCGATATGGAATCCCCAGCGCGGCGCAGCGATGACGTGACGCCAGCGCCTGGACGTCGCGCGGATCGCCGGTCCAGACGTTTTCGCAGAGGTGCACGGTCTCCGGATGATTCGCGCTGTGCATCGCCACGGCTTCGGCGTCGTGGTTCTTCGCGACATCCGGCGACCGGCCCAGCGCATCCTCGAGGCCAGTCGACGCACCACCACCGCCGGCGAAGTAGTCGATGATCAACTCGTCATCCCGCAGCATGCGCTTCCCCCAACTCGTCGATTGCTCTTGGTGTCGGCCTGAACTTGCCGAGCTCGTCGCCGAAGCCATCCCAGCCCGGGCGGACCTGGCGCGAGAAGATGTCGGCCCTGGGCCCGTCGCAGTAGCGCTCCATCCGGGCATAGGCCTCGTCGGGCTTGCGGCTGTGCTCGAGCACCGGCGCCAGAATGACCTCGTGCACGCTCTTGCTGATCCGCTTCGGCTTGCCGGTCTTGAACAGCCAGAGATCCTCGGCGTTCTTGCGGGTCGTGAAGCCCATGCCGGTGGCGAGATCGGCGCCGACGTCGCGCACGACGCGGAGCTGGCGGGGATCGAAGGAGCGCTTCAGCTTGATCCAGATCCAGCCGCGGCCGCTGAAGCGCAGGCGCAGCGCCTTGGCGACCGCGAAGGCCGACGGCGCCTTGGCGCCGGTGCACCACATCCCCCACCAGCAGCCCTCGGGGTGACCGAGATCGGCGATGGCGCGGCCCAGCGCCATGATCTCGCGGTCCCGCATCCTCTTGTAGTGCTGCGGCCGCCCCTTCTTGCCGCCCGACCACCACCACGGGAAGTCGATCATCCCGCAGCGGTACTCACCGCGCTGCGGCATCGCCTTCAGCTTGGCGATCGTGTCGGCGACGAGGGCGTTGTCGAAGGAGGCCGTCATCGCCGCCGCCTCTCGCCGCCGCGGAACATCACGGCGTTGAGCACACCGGCCAGCAGATCGATGCCACGCTCGATCGACGCCGATATCTCGCCCATCCGCGTCGTGTCGATCTGGACAGGCTGCGGCGGCGGACCGTTCTTCGCCTTGCGCTGCGCCCGCGTCATCGGTGGCGCGCCAGCTGCTCCGGCACGATGGCGAGGCGGCATCCTGTTGCGGCTGCTCATGGTCCAGCCGATCCCCGGCGACGGTCGGCGCGCGGCACGATCATGACGGCGCCCCCGCCCGGCGCTGTGCCCTGGTGCGGTGATCGCGCTCGAGCACCGTCGGCTGGATCGCCGTGACGCGGTAATGCCGCAGCTGATCGCCGCGTCCCCAGTGCAGCCAGTCGCCGGTGACCAGCCCAAAACTCGCCAGCGTGATTTCTTCACCCGACGGCGGCGGCGGCGCCATGAAGCGGTGGATGGCGGTTGCTGGTCGTGGTGCGGCGATCCGGATCACGACAGCACCCAGACGTAGTGCGGGTACAGCGCCTGGCAGAGCTCCCACTTGATCTTGAAGTCCCGCGTCTTGAAGCCCTTCGGATCTTCGATGACGCGCTTCCAGACGCCCTTGATCTCGCGCCAGTAGTCGAGGTCGCCGACGTAGGTCGCGATAAGCCGCTCGTTGACGACCAGCGGGAACTTGGTCTGGCGCTTGAGGTCGCGGATCGTGCCGGCGCGCTCCTCGAGGAGCCGCTCCTGGTAGCGGTCGGCCTCCTTGGCGCTGTCGAGCAGCTCGGCGCCGACCAGCGTCGGCGTGTTGCCGTACTTCCGGGGCCGCGGCGGTACCGCCGACGACTTGTCGTCGCCGCGCGCCACCATGGCGCGGTACTGGGCGACGCTCATGGTCTCGGTCATTGTGGTGGCCGGCAGTCGGCAGTAGGCGCAGAGGGTCCGCAGACTCTCCACGAGAGGAGAGGCCCGGGATCAATTTTGCCGAGGCTGCGGAGGCGCTCAATCTCGGCAGCGAGCGCCGGCGTCATTCGGAACCACTCGTTGTGGTGGCGGTCCGCTGAAAACCGCCGGTGCAGTTCAGCCTCTTCGGCTTCTCCTGCGTCCACCAACAGTAAGGTTTTGATGCTGGTTGATGACTGCCGCCGGATCGACCGTAGCCGCGCGCGCGCCTTCTCGGAGAAGCCGATCTTGACCAACCCGGTCGCCTCGCATTGGAGGAAGTAGATCGTCCCTCGGACCGCAGGTGGGCGCGAGCCTCCCAACGTGCGCGTCACTGCTGTCTGCCACATCGACTCGCTGCTGAGAGCACGGGCTCGCCGGAGCGATTTGATGTTTCGATCACTGACGCCCTCACAGCGGAGCGTCGCCAGAATGGCGGATGTCTCCGCGTCGATTTCTTCGAGGCGCCGCTGTAGCGGCTCGAGGCGTCGCAGGAAGCCGACCAACCGAGCCGCTGCAGCGCGCCGCGCTTCCGTTTCAGTGGGTGACATCGCCGCGCCCTCCTGGCGTCGATGCCGAAGACGCAGAATCCTGGTCCGCGTCCTCACTGTCCGCTGCCCCGTGATGCTGCGGGGCAGTTTGGTTTGCCTTCATCGCCTGAAGAATTCGCGCCACGTTGGACTTCGAAAGGCCCGTGGTGGCCGCCACTGCCCTGGTGCTGTTGCCCTTCCCAAGAAGCTCGATCGCCTGCACGGCACGCTTGTCGAGAGCGTCGCCATCGACGATCTCGACCGTCGCGCCGGCGCCGCTCGATCCCGAATCCATCCCCAGCGCCTGGCGGTAGACGTCGAGGATGGCCTCCTGCTCGTCGCGGTCCGCGGCGTCCATCTTTCGCAGCGCGATCAGCTTGCGCATCGTCTTGACGTCGAAGCCGCCGCCCTTGGCCTCGCTGTAGACGTCGCGGATGTCGCCGCCGATCGCCTTGCGCTCCTCCTCGAGCTTCTCGATGCGCTCGATGAACGACTTCAGGCGCTGCGCCGAGATGTTGCCCGGCTTCGTCTTGATCGGTCGGCTGGTATCGGACATCGCGCGGGGTACCTGGGGGACTGGGAGTGTGGGTGGTGGTGACCGAAAGGACCGCGGGGCAACCGGGTGTGTGGAGAGCGGATTGCCCCGCGGCCGAGTCGCGGTCTCCGGCGGCCGCGTTTGGGGCCGCAGGCACCGGAGCTCAGGGCAGGGCGTAGAGGACGCCCGGCATGTAGAAGAGGAGGACGCCGCCGAACTGGGCGACCAGGGCGAGGGCCTCGCGATCCGTGGGATGCAGGGCGTCCCAGCGCTTCCGCATCGCCAGCCAGGCGGCCCGCCAGTGCCAGCGGCTCAGCTCGACGATCTGGACATCGGTCATGATCAGCGTCCCTCCTGCTGATGGCTGCGCAGCGCAGTGACCTCGGCCTCGAGATCCGCGATGCGCCGGCGCTGCGCCGCGGTTTCGCTTTCCAGCTCGAGCAGCCGGCCCGACGCGGCCTTGAGATCGCGCTCGTCGTTGCAGTGCCGCTGATTGGCGGCGCGCAGGTATTCGATGCAGTCGATGGCATCGCGCGCGTCGCCGTTGGTCGACCACCACGCCGCGAGATCGGCGCCTTCGGCCACGGTCACCGGGATCTCGGCCTCGAGGCGCAGCAGCACATCCGGCTTCTGGGGCGCCACCGCCGCGAGATCTGGCCGGACCTCGCTCATGCCGGCACCCAGTCGGTGACGACGATGCCGTTCTCGACCCGGTTCTCGAAGTAGCCCTGGGCGATGATCTCGCCGGTCTCCGGATCGATCCGCGTGATGAGATGGCTGCGGCCGCTTTGCACCCAGCGAGACGGATCTGGCGCTGCCGCGGCGCGCGCGGGACGGTAGTCATCCTCCTCGACATGCGCCGGCGCCGGCATCGCGGCCCGCCTGTCGCGCGCCAGCTGCTTGCCGAGGCGCATGCGCTCCGCATAGACCTTCTTCTCGGCGTCGCTCCAGCCACGCGTCATCTCTCACGGCCTCCGACGCTGCTTGAGCAGCGCGCAGACGACGGCCAGCACGAACACGACAGGCGGGGCCATCAGCAGGGCAATGGCGATGTCGGCGGCGTCGCGGTTCATGAGCGCCCCGGAATCGGATCGCCGGCGAGCGTCAGCGCCGCGGCCTGGCGCCGGCGTTCGGCTTCCTGGCGGCGCTGCTCGTCCTTGCGCTGCTCGCGGTCGCGCTCGACGGCCGCACGGTGATCGCTGTCGAGCACGCCGCGCTTCGTGGCATGGGCCGGCTGGCGCAGCCGGCCGGTGCCGGTCAGCTTGATCTTGCGCTTGTGCGCCGCGGCGGCGATCGCCTTGCGCTCCGCCCGCGTCGTGATCGTCCTGCCGCCCGATGTCTTCGGCTTCGCCGCCGGTTTCGGTGGCGCGGGGGACGGAACAGGAGCGGGAGTCCCGACCGCCTGGCCGTCATGCGCCATGGCGGACGCGATCGCCGCGCCTGCTCCCATGGCCGACGCGATCAGTCCGGCGCTGCGCGCGTTACGCTGGTTTCCCATTTCTCCCGATCCCGCAATCGTGTGCCGGTTTCTCGATATGTGGACCGGCTGGTCAGTCTTCTTCGTCGCCTGGGCCGCGCGCTTCCCCGCGCGACCTCGCGTTGCACGTCATGCCGCCTGTGCCGGCGGCTTCCAGTTCCAGATGTCTTCGGTGGCCGTCGATCCCTCGACGCCGGGCAGGTAGCGGCCGTCGACCTTGTCGGGCCGCACGTACTTCGCCATGAAGTTGAAGGCGCCATCGGTCTCGACGCGCCACACCGCACCCTCGACGGGATCCAGCGCGCCGTCGGGGCTCGGGAACTTGTCGATCAGCCGCATCGCATGCTCGATCGACATCGGCAGGACGGACGACAGCGTGCGCGGCGTCGGCAGGCCGGCGGTGACCATGCGATTCCACGCCGCCATGTAGGGTAGCCGCTGCTGGTCCCGGATCATGTCGAAGGCGACGAAGGGACCGCGCGGCAGCGT
Organism: uncultured Burkholderiales bacterium; assembly: GCA_937872345.1. GTDB lineage: Bacteria > Pseudomonadota > Gammaproteobacteria > Burkholderiales > Burkholderiaceae_E > Zeimonas. Next base: position 57,304 of record CALMSQ010000253.1, read on the forward strand.
GTAGCGGGTGCCGTGTGCGACGGCGAGCCACTCGCCGACGACGCGCTCCCCGGGCTTCAGCAGGCCGGCGAACATCTTCTCGTGCTCCATCACCCAGGCGTGGAAGGCGTGGTGCATCGGCCGCACGGAGTCCTTCGCGGCGTAGCCGGCGCGGATCAGTGGAACGATGGCGCCATCGACGTTGGCAACGGCGACGCAGGACCCGTCGAGCTTCTCGGTGACCCAGACGACGTCGCCGAGCCTGGCCTTCTTGGTCGCGATCTCTTCCTGGCCGGCGTGGCAGTGGTGGTCGCCGGCGCCGAGCCGGGAGCCCGGCAGATGCGGGATCGAGCCGTAGGCCTTGCCGGCGAGGGGCTTGGTGGCTGTCATGGCGTCTTCATCCCCCCATCGCCTTTGAGAAGGGCGCGCGTCTCGAGGAGGGCACGGCGCAGCTCGGCGATGCGCTCGACGAGGCCGAGCTCGGCGTGCAGCGGGGAGATGTCCCAGAACCACCAGCCGACACGGAACGTGGCGACAAAGAGATCGGGCTGATCGGCGGCGTCGCGGCCGATGCCGACCCAGCGGCCTGCGGGCCTGACGAGACGACGGCGATCGCGTACCGCCTCGACCCAGCCGATGGACGCCGGCGCCGGCGGATCATCGTCTGGCGGATCCGGGACCGGGGGCAGGGGGAAGAGCGCATCACCGGTCACGGACCCTGAGCCCACCCAGCGAGAGGTCCAGCGTCTCCAGCGCCTTCAGCGTGACGTCGGCCTGGGCGAGATCGGCGCGCCCGGCCAGCTCGAGGACCTCGCCGGCGAGCTCGCGGTCCTGCAGCATCGACAGGATGTATCGCGCCTGTGGCGCCGCGGTGCCGGCGAGCCAGTTCTCGGCGGTGCGCTCCGACACCTTGCAGGCCCGGGCGACGCGCTTGGCGCCGAAGCGGTTCAGCCGTGCCGCGAGTCCCTGGCAGACATCCCAGGTCGTCAGCGCAGGCATGGCGGCGGCGGCGCTCACGTTGCGGCCCCCGCGAAAAACTTGCGTATTCCTCTCCGCAGACATGGTCTCGGTCCCTCGCGCATAAACGACGCGCGATGGACAGCACGGACATCCACTTCGAAGACGACACCTGGCAGCAGGCCGGCAAGCTCGTGGCCATGATCGTCGAGGCACTGCGCGGGAAGACCGGAGGCATGGTTGACGCCATGCCCTCCGATCCCGTGACGAGCCTGCCCGCCGATGCCCGCACATCGACCAGCATTGGAGAAGACGGCGCGATCAGCGCATCGTTGCCTCCCGATCGTCGGATCCTGCATGCGCCGCGATCCCGGCATGCCAGCGGGGCGAGCGGCCATGCGCTCGACGCGGTACTCGGAAGAGAAGGAACCGGGTGCCCATACTGTTACGCGGGCACCCGGCGAAGAGCAGCCACCTTGGGGGAAGCGGCTGCGGGGGAACTCCTGTGACGCCACCACGATCCCGTCGCGGCAACCACGGCGGCGAGGAGCGCGCGGCGCTTCACGCCGTTGCTCCGCCGGCGCGCGGGCCACCAGGATCGGGAGACCACCATGAACCAGTGCACGACGACGGGACGGCGCTGCGGACGCGACTGCCCGGGCCGCGCCGCCGCGGCGCGATCCGTCCAGATTGGACGCATCGGAAAAGCGCGGACAACGCGGACATCCGGATTGAACGCGATGAGGCGTGCACGGGTGGTGGAACCGCGCGATAGTTCGCGCCGGCGCCGGGGAGGGAGACCTGCGCGCCATCACGCAGCCACACGACGGTCGGCCTGGTCCTTGACCCGGTTCGACAGGAAATCAGGGGGGAGTTTCTTCCGCAGCGAACGCGCGAGCTCCGCGAACTCGGACCGCCGGCGCCACGGGATTCCGCGATACCGCCACTTCTTCACGGCCTCGAATTCAAGACCGAGCGCTGCGGCAACGGCTTCCGTGCCGCCGAGGCGATCGATCAGGCTGGCGTCCGAATCGTTCATGGCGCGGGATGATAGGGACAATCTGTCCCTATCGCAAGTCCCGCGTTCGGCCGCTGTGAGTTAGGGACGCATTGTCCCCAGCATTTTACGCTGGGGGCGGCGAGAATGGCCCATGGCACAGCCGAGTCCCAAGGAGTTCCACGCCAAGCTGAAGTCACGCCTCGAGGCGTGGCGCGGCGAGCAGAACTGGACTCAGCAGCAGATGGCCGACGCCCTGGGCGTCGAGTGGGAGTCCTACAAGAAGATGGAGCAGCGCGGCAGGGTGCCGCCCCACCTCTTCGAGAAGCTAGCCCTTGTGACGCACGAGACGATCGAGTGGTGGATCACAGGCCGCGGCAGGCGGCTGAGGCTCGTGAAGAACAACGAGCGACAAGGAACTTGAATCACTGTTACGCGGTGATGGCACTTTAGACCTCCCCCGCCAGTCGCTATATCGACTGGATAGACATCCAATACATGTTCTTTGTCATTTTTCTAGCACAAATTGCCCGCGACTCGTGCATTGCAGGCGGCAACTGCATACGCTTCCGGCAGCGCTACAGATTGCAGGCCGCGCGGAGCGGCGACGCGATGTCGTCGAACCCCGCGATCGGAAAGACCAGCACCCGCTCGCCTTCGCCATAGGGCTCGGCGCCGACGACGAGCTCTGATTTCCCCGAGAGCGCGGCGACGAAGCCCTTCACGTTCCTGACCCACAGCGAGGATCGGCGGCCACCGGGTGCGGCTGTCCACTCCTCCGTGCGCAGATCGCCGGCATCGGTTTTCCACCGCACCCGGTGCGTCGCCGCGCTCCCCATGTAGGCCGGCCAGGCGACGAGTCCGTCGATCTGCCCGTTGATGCAGCGCAGCATGAAGACGCCCTGCGCGCCGGCCTTGCCCAGCGACACCATGCCGACGGTGATCCGCCGGGTGCCATCGAGCTTGCTGGTCTCGTCCTCGAGACGCCAGACCGACGGCGCCGGTGCCGGTGCCGACACCGCCTTGTCCTGGGCCGCGACGGGACCGGTCAGGCCGAGCAGGCCGACGGCCACCACCACCGCTGAAGCGATCCCTCTCATCGTGCCTCCGCGCACATGGCCCCGCGACGGAAGTGATGCCCTCCACCGCGGCGACGTCAACCAGTTGTCAACATTGTACGTTCTTCAAATATTCACACCAAGGGACAATCTGTCCCTGAAAGATGTTGCGTAAGGGACAATCTGTCCCTATGGTTCTGCCACGACGCGCGGTGACCCCGGCAGGGATCGCGCCCCAAAGGACCGAGGCACCACCGGCATGCCGACACCCAGCGACGACGCCACCCCCGACATCGCCGCGATCGCCGCCCGCATCCGGGCCGATACCGAGGTCCTGGCGAGGGCGGCCGAGTCGGTCGCCGCGAAGGACGCCGCGCTTCTCGAGGTCGAGCGGTTCTTCGGCGACGGCTTCAGGGATGCGCTGACACCGCAGACCGCAGCGCTGAAAGCGAAGGTCCGCGCGGCCCTCGGCATGGAGCCCTGACCGCGCGATGCCGACCCGCACCAACATCGACGCCGCCATCGGCCTGATCATCGGGGTACCGATCGGCGTGGCGTTCTGGATCCCGTTTCTGAGAACGATCGGAGTCATCTGATGCCCCGCGATACCGTCGACACCCCGGCGCCGTCACCGGCGCTGACCGAGCCCTGCCGTGCCGGGCTCTGCGTCTCCCCGCATGGCTGCGGCAACATCGGCTATTGCCGGGAGCGCAACACCGGCGCCACGCCGACGATCGCCGAGGTCCGGGCACGGCGGGACGCCGCGTCGTGGGCGGCGGCGGTGGCATGGCTCCACACCGACCTGGCAGCGCCGACGGTGGTGGTGCGGCGATGACCCCCGACGTGACCGTCAGCAACTTCCGCTTCGTCGCGCTCCAGGCGGTGCCGATCCGCGGCGGACAGAACCTGACCACCTTCACCTTCCGCGACACCCCCAAGGCGAAGGCGGCCGATGCGGCGCGGGTCTGGCTGGAATGCCACGGCTTCAGCATCGGCCTCGCCGGCGATCCGCAGCGCAAGCGCGCCATCGTTCATGGCCGCTTCGTGATCCCGGGCTGGAGCGATCTCGGTGCCAGCGATCTCGCCGGCATCGATGGCCGCGTCGTCGATGGCGACGGCATCAGCGTCGTCGAGATCCTGCCCGACGCCGATGCCGAGGCCCTCGCCGTCGCCCTGGGACGCGAGGCTGCCTGAGATGGCGCGACCTGAACCCACCGTCATCGACGACTTCACCCGCGACGTGCTGCGGCGCGTCTCGGTCCAGGGCCGTGTCGTCACCCTGGCGGAACGGCTGCGGAAGTCCGACTTCCGCGTCGTCAGGGAGGCCGTCGAGGGCATGGGCGGCCGCTTCGACCACCGCGCCGGCGCCTTCGTCTTCGATGCCGACCCCAGCGGGCCGATCGGCAACGCCGTCGCCACCGGCCGCTTCACCGATCGCCGGATGACGCTGCAACTGGCCGAGACGCCCGAGGTCCTGGCCCACCACGTCGCCGAGCTCGCCGACATCCGACTCGGCACGCTGGTGCTCGAGCCCAGCGCCGGCACCGGCACATTGGTTCGGCAGGCGCTTGCCCTGGGCGCCGACGTCGCCGCCATCGAGCTCGACCACATCAACGTCGCGGCACTGCGGGCGATCGACGATCCCCGGCTCAGGGTCTGGCACGACGACTTCCTGCGCTGGGCGGACCGCCAGATCACCCCGATCTTCGACCGCGTCCTGATGCACCCGCCGTTCACCGGCGGCGCCGACGTCGCGCACGTCCTGGCGGCGTGGGATCTGCTGAAGCCGGACGGCCGGCTCGTCGCGATCGTCTCGGAGTCCGCCTTCGTCTCCCCGGAGCACTTGGCCAAGCAGTTCCGGCTATGGCTCGCCGAGAGCGGCGTCGAGGACAGGCCGCTTCCCCTGTCCCTCGAGGTCGGCGGCGAGGCGGTACCGGCGCGCATCATCGTCGCCGACCGGGAGTGCCCGTCATGAAGCCGGCGATCCGGGATCTCCTCCTCTCCACATACGCGGCCAGCACTTTCACTGTCGTGGTGACGGGGTTGCGCGAAAGCTGCGGTTGGCCGGGGGCGGTACTGATCGGCGCGCTTCTCACGGCCGGCGTGGCCGGTGCGGCCATCGTGCTGCGCTTCCTGCTCTGCATCGTCGTCGTCTGGCTCGAGCGGCGCACCGAAGCGCGCCGCCGGCGGGTCGTCGACGCCGCCATCGACCAGCATTTCGGGAAGAAGCCGTGACCGATCATCCCCTGGTGCCGCATCTCGACCAGCGGGTCGCCATCGTCGGCCAGTCCGGCAGCGGCAAGACCTACACCGCGCGCGGTGCCGTTGAAGCCGCCAGCGCCGCCGGGCATCGCCTCTGCGTCATCGACCCGCTCGACGTCTGGTGGGGACTGGGCGCCGGGGAAGACGGCAGCCCGCTCGAGGGCCGCCCGGTGATCTTCGGCGGGCGACACGCCGACGTGCCGATCACCGAGGAGTCCGGCGCCATCGTCGGCCGCGTCATCGCGGGATCGCGGGAAAGCAGCATCGTCAGCCTGGGCGGCTTCGGGTCCGACGCCTCGTTGCGCCGCTTCTGCGACGCCTTCCTCGAGGCGCTCTTCGACCACAACCGCGCGCCGCTGCTGCTGGTCGTCGACGAGGCCGACATCCTGGCGCCGCAGAACCCGCAGAAGGGCTTCGAGCGCCTGCTCGGGCGGATGCAGAACATCGTGCGCCGCGGCCGCGTCCTCGGGCTCGTTCCCTGGCTGATCACCCAGCGGCCGGCGGTGCTGTCCAAGGACGTGCTGAGCCAAGCCGAGGTCCTGGTGTCGATGAACCTGAAGATCAAGCACGACCGCGACGCCATCGGCGGCTGGATCCAGGGCAACGCCGACAAGGAAACCGGCGACAGGATCCTCGGCGAGCTGCCCAGGCTGCCGGTCGGCACGGGCTACATCTGGGCGCCGGCCGAGGAGCGGCTCGAGCGCGTCGAGTTTCCGCGCATCGTCACCTTCGATTCGAGCCGGACCCCGAAGCGCGGCGAGTCGATCGCCGACGTCTCCCTGCGGCCGCTCGACGTCGGGGCGATCACCGCGGCGATCGCCGCCATCACCGACCAGGCGCCGTCGCAGCAGGCGACACAGCGCCAGCGCGCCATGCGGGCCACCACCGCCATCCTCGACGCCGAGGAGGTGAACCGGCAGGTCTACGAGGAAGGCCACGCGATCGGCTATCGCATCGGCCACGCCGCCGGCATGCTGCGCGCGTTCGAGATCGCGACCGGGCATCTCGAGACCCTGCGGCGCCAGTTCAACGGGCTCGCCGGCGACGTCGAGGCGCTGCTTGCCGCCACTCCCACCGATTCCGCCATCGATGTTCCGCCGGCGTCCCCTCCGGCGGCAGCGGCCGGGCCGCGCAAGACTTCAACGACGCGCCCGGTCGCTGCCACTCCCCCTGCCAAGCCGCAGCCGCCGGCGAAGGTCGGCCAGCCCGCGGATGGCGTGACGCCGACGCAGCAGCGCGTCATCAACGCGATCGGCTGGTGGCGGGCGATGGGCCAGCATCCCGTCGAGCGACTCAAGGCGTGCGTCGTCGCCGGCTATTCGCCGAAGGCGTCGACCTACGGTGTCTACATCAGCGAGTTGGTGAAGAGCGGTTACGTCGAGGTCAGCCCGGGCAAGGTCGGCCTGACGGCCAAGGGCATCGCGGCCGCCATCGTGCCACCGACCCAGACCCGGCAGCAGATCCGCGCCGCGGTGGCCGACCTGCTGGAACCGCAGGAGCGCCGCGTCTTCGACGCCATCTACGCCGCGTATCCCGGCGAGATCAGCCGCAAGGCCTTGGCCGAGCAGCTCGGTCTCTCGCCCACGGCTTCCACGCTTGGCGTCTACATCAGCGGCGTCTCGGCTTACCGCGTCGTCGAGACCAGCTCGCCCGGCCATGTGCGCGCCGCGGCCTGGCTGTTCCCGACCAAGGGAGGGCGCTGACCATGGACCACGCCAATGCCATCGCCCGGCTGATCGCGTCCGTCATGAATACCTACAGCGACGACAAGGCCTTCCTGCCCCAGGCGCTCGAGCAGGCCACCGACGCCTACGTGTCGGGGATGAAGAAGGCGGTCGCCGCCGCCGACGAGATGCCGCCGACCAGGAGCGAGCGACTCACCGAGCGCATCGCCCTCGGCCTCGAGAGCCTCGAGAAGCTCGCCGCGATGATGGAGCGCGCGATGCAGCGGGAGATGTCGTCATGAGCTGGCGCAAGCTGGTCGAGATCAACTGTGATCGCCGGCCCCGCGACGCCAGCGGGATGCTGTCCTTCGCGGAAAGGCTATGGGACTTCATGGGCTCTGGCGACCACAGGTCGCTGCCCGACGGCGTCACCTTCATCCAGTCCCGCCACCACTCCGAATCGTCGCCGACCGGCTGGACGCCGCCGCAGGCGCGCGAGCACGGCTACCGCTGTCTCGGCCTTGTCGGCGGCGAGTGGCGCGGCGTGACATGGCAGAGCGAGCCCCAGCACGTCTGGGGGAAACCGTACTGGAGCGCCGATGGCTGGAAGCCGACGCGCAGCCGCGCCTTCCAGCCCACGGCGTTCGCACCCTTTCCGACGACCGACAACAAAGGAGCAGGCTGACATGGGGACTCGACCATCACCAGCGCGCAAGAATTGGAAGGCGGACGCCACCAGGCTCTGCGGTCTCTTCGGCGAGATCGCCAGCGCCTGTGGCCTGAAGGCCGCGACCTATGACGAAGCTGTCGCCGCCGTGAAGCAGATGGCGATCGACCTGAGTGGAGCGGATAACAACCTGTCGAGGATGTCGCAGGCGCTCGGCGATCTGGAGTCCCGACACAAGAAGTTGGCCGGCGCCTCCAAGCGCATCCAGGCACGCAACGAGCAGCTCGCCGACCTGACGCGAGAAGCCGACGCCATCATCGTCGCCCTCTCCGCCCTCCTGCCCGTGGGCGCCCATGCCAGGGCGCTCGAGGAGCGGAAGGCCCGGCAAAACACGATGATGAGTGGAATAGGCAGCAGCGGGTTGTTCGGGGCGTCCATCCGTAACGAACCGCCGCCACCACCGCCCCTCGCCGAGGAGCAGGCCCACGACCTCGGTGCCGATGCGCTGAACCTCGCCAGGACATGGCGCCAAAGCCTGACCAAGCTCGCTGCGACCGAAGTCGCGGACTCCGAAGAGATCCCGTTCTGATGGCCGCCATGCCGCAGCGCGACGCCGACAACGGACTGAAGAAGGCGCGGCTCGCCATCCACGACGCCGCGACGGCGCTGATGGGCGATCCGGCGGTTCATCCCGGCGTCATCGGTGCCGCCCTGGCCGACGAGCTCGCCTGGATCGTCGCGTACTTCGTCAAGGAGGGCAAAGGCCCTCACCAGATCGAAGCGCTCTGCCAACAGATCCGCGACCAGTACCCGCGCTACGCCACCGACCCGAACCTCCTGCGCCCCGATCTCTGGGGTTCTTCCCTGCCAACCTGAGAACTCCATGGCCGATAACAGCAACATCGAATGGACCGACGCTTCGTGGAATCCCGTGCGCGGCTGCACGCGCGTCTCGCCGGGCTGCGGTGGCCCCAATCATCAGGGCGGCTGCTACGCCGAGAAGATCGCCGCCCGCTTCTCCGATCCCGGCCAGCCCTTCCACGGCTTCGCGAAACGCACGAAGCACGGCGGTGCCTGGACCGGCAAGCTGGCGCTGATCGACGACATGCTGACGGTACCGCTGCGGTGGAAGAAGCCGCGGCGCATCTTCGTCAACAGCATGTCGGACCTGTTCCACGAGAACCTGCCCGACGAAGCGATCGACAAGGTGTTCGCCGTCATGGCGCTCTGCCCGCAGCACACGTTCCAGGTGCTGACGAAGCGTAGCGCGCGGATGCGGGCGTGGTTCGCCGAGCGATGGCAGGCGACTCCGGCTCAGCGCCTCGACCTTGGCGGTGGCGACAGCATCGACATGCCGGGGGGCGAAGAGACCGGCCGCGAGCATGAAGTCGAGCAAGCCTGCGAGCACATCTTCAAGCTCATCCCGGCAATGGTCGACACCAACAACGACAAGCTGTGGACCGATGACGGCAGCCTGAAGTGTCGCCAGTTCGCCTGGCCGCTGCCCAACGTCTGGCTCGGCGTCTCCGTCGAGGACCAGGAGCGCGCCGACGAGCGCATCCCCGATTTGCTGGAGACGCCGGCGGCGGTTCGGTTCCTGTCGTGCGAGCCGCTGCTGGGTCCGGTCGATCTGCTCGGAACGCTGGCACGGTGGCAGGACCGCCCAGAAACGCAGGCGGCATGGCGCGATGGTCGCTCGCAGTACCGCGCCGGCGACAGGTTGATCGACTGGGTAATCACCGGCGGGGAGAGCGGCTCGAAGTCGAGGCCCGCGCACCCTGATTGGTTCCGCTTGCTGCGCGACCAATGCGCCGCCGCCATGGTCCCGTTCTTCTTCAAGCAGTGGGGCGCCTTCGCCCCCATGGGCGGGCCGCCGGACAATCCGCGCCGGGATCGGATGGTCGAGGTCGGCAAGAAGCGCGCCGGCGCCCTTCTTGACGGTGTCGAGCACCGGGAGTTCCCGCGATGAAGATTACCTGGTCGCTCGCCAGTCCCGACGACCCCGGTTTCCAGACCAAAGGCGCCCAGATCTGGAAGACGACGACGATCGGGGATCTCGATCTCGCCAACGACGAGGCCGGCATCGACGTCGCCCGGGAGCTCGCGGAGCGCTACTTCACCAACGACCGCTGGGCGCAGCACATCGGCGATGACACCAGCGAGACCTGCTTCATCGAGATCCACATGCCGGCCGAGATCAAGGGCCGCTTCGAGATCGACCTCGAGCGCAGGATCCACGCCGCGGCGCGGAAGATGCCGGCATGACCGCGATCCCCGTTGCCGCCATCGGGCGCCTCAACGCCTTTGCCCGGACGCCGAACCACTGGGGCGAGGGCCTGCGCAACGCGATCTATGCCTACAAGATGCTCGCCACCTCCGTGCTGCTGGCGGAGGGCAGGGCGACGCTGCGGTTCGTGAAGTGGACCGGCAAGTGCCGGAACTGCACCGACGGCCGCTGGGCCGGCGCGTTCTGGCGGGACGGCCAGAACGTCGCCTGCGATCGCTGCCGCGGCACCGGCATCCGCACGCTGCGCTTCACCGAAGCCACCCTCGAAGATGGCCAGATCTGGCACCACCCCTGGGAGGGCAGGACATCGCCCGGGATGAACCTGGCGCAGCAGGCCGGCTTCGAGTACCGCGATGACGCCTGGCGGACCGCCGATGGCGCCGCGATGAGCTGGCAGGACGCCGGCGAGTGGCAGCCCCTGCAGCCGGGCCAGGCGCGGCCCCTCGACGATGTCGTCACCGACCTCAACGAGGTCGAGGACTGGGTCGAGGCCGGCACGACGCCACCGTGGCCCAGGCCCTGCCACTGGCAATGGAAAGAGGCGAAGCGGAACCTGTGCCAGCAGCAGCACCGCAGGGTGATCGGCACGCCGAGCCACGCCTACGCGATCGACCTCGGTCGTTCCCCCGATGGCTGCTTCGTGTGCGGCCGCAAGGATGATCTCGCCGGCTTCACGGTCGGTCGCCTCACGCGCTTCTTCCATTGGGTGCTGCCGGTCTGCAGTTCGCACGACGCCGCGCGGCCGAACTCCGAGCTCAAGGACGTGGTGCCGGACTCCCTGATGACGCCACCGGTCCGCCGCTGGCTGGAGCGGCACCAACGCGTGGAGATCTACGGATGACGTGCGCCCATCCCTGGCTCGAGGATTTGCCGCACGAGCGCCCTGCCATGCTGGCGGAGCGTCAGCGGCTTCTCGACTTCAAGCTCGGTCCCGAGCCGACGATCAGCCCGGACCAGGAGAGAAGGCTCGCCGCGATCTGCTACGGCCTCGACATCCTCGAGCTGCGCGACCGCCGGGAAGCCGAACTGCTCGCGGCCAACAACGCGATGCTGAAGCGCGCCCGCAAGGCCGAAGCCTGGGTCAGCATGTTGACGATGAACCGCGACATGCTGACTCCGGAGGCCGCCGACGCCATCCACGCCGCGATCACGGACCGCGTCTTCACGGCGCTGGGCATCCTCGGCGGCGCCGACGTCCGCAGCTCCGGTGACGCGACCTTGACCCAGTTCGTCGCGGCGATCGCCCGCAAGCATTGCGAGAACGCCGCCGCCAAGCGCGGCGAGAACGGCGGCACCGTTGTCAGCGTGATCCCGTCGGACCTCCAGATCGCGGCCGCCTTCATCCTCGAGAACAGCCACCGCGCGCCGACCGGCGCCCTGGCCGCCGCGCCAGATCCCCGTAATCCCAAGAAACTCATCGCCGTCGCTGTCGTGCCGGCAGGGAAGCGCGCCTGATGCCCGACGCAGCCCCAGACGATCCCAAGAAGCCGTTCTTCGTGATGTGCGGCGACGAGACCTGCAAGCACTGCTGGCCAGCGGCCTATCTGCCGATGGACGTGAGCATGTTCGCGCGAGTCACCGGGAAACTGCGCTGCCCGATGTGCGGCCACGCCAAACCGGTGATCCCGAAGCAGGCCAACGGCGTCCTGCTCGAGCCCGGTGCGCACCAGGGAGCATCGCCATGATCGGCTCGATCGGTATCCTCAACGTCGGTGTCGGCGACACCAAGCTGACCTTCGACCCCGCGAAGCCGGAGGAGACCAGGCGCGCCGCGGCGGTCGTCGAGGACATGTTGCGTCGCGGCTTCGCCATCCTGGTCCAGGTCGGCGAGCGCAACGGCAAGCCGCTGTTCCAGCGTGCCGAGTCCTTCGACCCCGAGACCTGCGAATACATCATCGTCGGGACGCCGCCCGCACCGCCGCCACCAGCGGCCGAGGGCGACGACGGGACGGCACCAGCGGAGGCGGTGGCCGACACCAACGAAGCGCCGCGCCAGCGGAAGTCACGCAAGGGCGTCAAGTATGGGGCCTACAACAAGACCAGGGTGCCCGCCGCGTCGACCCGCGCCGTAGCCGTCGCGAGGTCCGCCGGTGGCTGATGCGATCGCCCCTTCGCCCGCGCCAGCGCCGGAACTGACATGGGACACGTTCCGCGCCGGCATCCGCCGGCTGGCGGAACTGAAGAACGAGTGGGCCGGGATCCCGATGCCGGTCGAGGGCTGCCAGCTCATCGTCGATCCCAGGTTCCCCAACGCAGCGAAGCTGATGGAGATCGGGGCGAAGCTGCACCCCGACCACGACTACGACAGCAAGCGCGTCGTCATCAACAAGTGGTGGTCGAACCGTCGCCGCGGCACCGTGCTGATCTGGCGGGAGCCCGACGGCCGGATCGAATGGGGCGTCCAGCCCGGTATCCATCACATCGCCCACGATCTCGGTTGCATCGAGGTCGCCGACGTCTGGGGCATCGAGCAGGAGGCCAGGGCGATCGATCTGCTCGGCAGCCTGCTGCCGGAGCGGCAGTTCCACCAATACCTGATGACCGGCCAGTTCCTCGAGCGCAGCCCGCGGAGTGGCGTCAGCTACGTCTTCCGTCGCCTGAAGCCGACGGTCGCGATCCGGGAGGACAAGGGGCGGCTCCGGATCCTGTGCTGCCTCTGTCTCCACCCCATCGCCTACTACGCCGGCAGCTGGGCCGGGGCGATGGTGCCCACCGACGACGTCATCGCCCACCTCATGCTGATGCGCGGCGACGAGCACATGTTCTGGCGTCGCGCCAACCAGCACCCGCCCTATCGACCGGAGGCCGGCCTGTGACAGATCGACCGCTTCTCTTCTCGGCGCCGATGGTGCGCGCCCTGCTCGACGGCAGGAAGACGCAGACGCGGCGCGTCCTGAAGGCTGCGGTTCCTGAAGCGCCCGCGATGGATGCCATCGTACACGAGCCGAAGCATCCCGCGCCCTATCTGGATGCCTACTGCAGCGCAGAACGTCAGTCACTCCATAACCCACGGGGCATGGGGACGAACTGGTGCTGGTGGACGCGCGACGACCGGTGCGGTCCGCAGTTCAAGGTCGGCTATGCCCCCGGCGATCTCCTGTGGGTGCGGGAGACGTTCAGCTTCATCGGCGGCGATGGCGTCTTTGAGCTCAGCCAAGCGCGGATGACCGGGAGATATGAGCCTCTCTACCGGGCCGACGAGGGCACGACCGCCGATCGCTGGTGGTCCAGCATCCATATGCCGCGCGAGTTCTCCCGCCTGACTCTCACCGTCACCGGCGTGCGAGTGGAGCGGCTACAGGCGATCAGCGAAGAGGACTGCGTCGCCGAGGGCGCCTTCGTTCAATCGCCGCGCCCCTACGACCATGGCCAGGTGTTTGTGCATCGCGACCCCGATGAGACATGGCACTCGATGACGCCGCGCGCCTGGTATCACGAGCTTTGGGATTCGATCAACGGTGCCGGCGCGTGGGACGCGAACCCCTGGATCGTCGCGCTCACGTTCAGCGTGGCGAAGCGCAATATCGACGCCATGCGGGTGGCCGCATGACGACGGCGATCTTCACGATGCTCGAGACCCCGAAGGGGAAGCGGGTCGTCGAAGCGAACCGCGTCATCGATGCGGTGTCCCGCCACGGCCGGCGGTTCTTCTGGTGCGAGCAGAAGCAGAGCATCAGCCGCTTCGAGATCGATCGACGCTCCCGGATCTGGCTGGTCGACAAGTGGACCGGCCGGCGCATCTACGTGGCCTACGAGGGTCGCTGGAAGGGCTTCAGTGACGGTGGAACGCTCAAGAGCCTGATCGAGGCGCTGCGCGACTACATCAGCACCGGCGAGCCGATCAACCCGCGCTACTTCGGCCCCTGGCCGCAGCACTACTGCGACGGCGATCTCTGGGGCTATGGCCTCGAGGCCATGGAGGCGCTGCGCGTCGAACTCGACGGAATGCCAGCGGTCGGACCGCGCGCAAAGGCGGCGGCATGAAGAAGGAGCCCGCCTTCGCCACCGAGGCCGACCTCTGCGCCGCCTTCATCGCGCGAATCGGTGACGACTGGACGGCATACGCCGAGACCGCGGGCTGGGACATCCTGCTGGTGCGGAAGAGCGATGGTGCCCAAGTCGGCATCGAAGCGAAATTGAAGCTCAATGCCCATGTCGTCCAGCAGGCGCTGGAAGGTCTGAGAAACGCCTGGACCAGGACGGGGCCCGACTACCGTGCCGTACTGGTGCCGGACAATGCGTCGATCGCCGGTGTCGGCGCCCTGGCTGCCGCGATCGGCATCACCGTCATCCATGTCGGTCCTAGGGACGAGAGCTATCGCCGCTTCCGGCCCGAACTGCCGACGGTGAATGCCTACTACCGCAATGAGCAATGGCATGAATGGATGCCGACGGAGCGGCACCATCTGCCCGATTTCGTGCCCGACGTCGCGGCGGGATCCCCGGCGCCGGTCCAGTTGACGAGCTGGAAGATCGGCGCCCTCAAGATCGCGGTCCTCCTCGAGGTCCGCGGCATCGTCCACCGCACCGACTTCAAGGCCATCGGGATCGATGCCCGGCGCTGGACCGACAAGTGGACAGGCTGGTTGCAGCCGACGCCGGCGGGCTACGCCGCCGGCAAGGGGATGCCGGACTTCAAAGGCCAGCACCCCAAGATCTATGCAGACCTCCTCGCCACCATCGCCGACTGGGCGCCGCCGGCGTCGCTGCCGATGCGGCTGCCTCCCCCGGCCCAGCAGCCCGACCTGCTCGATCAACCCGCTGACGAAAAGGAGACACCATGAGCGCTGTCGACCAGAAGCCGGTCACCAGGGACCTCGACGACGTCATCGCCAGGATACCG
>CALMSQ010000254.1:0-6179 GCA_937872345.1 uncultured Burkholderiales bacterium
CGCGTGCCGCTGATCGGCTTTTCGGGCAGCCCGTGGACGCTCGCGTGCTACATGGTCGAAGGCGGCGGCAGCGACGACTTCCGCGAGATCAAGACGATGCTGTACCGGCGTCCCGACCTGCTGTCGCGGATGCTCGAGGTCAATGCCGAGGCCGTCGCGGCCTACCTGAACGCACAGATCGAGGCGGGCGCGCAGGCGCTGATGATCTTCGACTCGTGGGGCGGGGCGCTGGCCGACGCCGCGTACCAGCGCTTCTCGCTCGAGCCGATGCGACGCGTGATCGCGGCGCTCAGGCGCGAGCACGACGAGCCGGTGATCGTCTTCACCAAGGGCGGCGGGCTGTGGCTCGACGAGATCGCGGGCATCGGTTGCGACGCGGTCGGCGTCGACTGGACCGTGAACCTCGGTCGCGCGCGCGCGCTGGTCGGAAGCCGCTGCGCGCTGCAGGGCAACCTCGACCCGATGGTGCTGATGGCGGGACCCGACGCGGTGCGCACGGAAGCCATCCGGGTGCTCGACGATTTCGGCCCGCCGCAGGCCGGCGCCGGACACGTCTTCAACCTCGGCCACGGGATCTCGCAGTTCACCCCGCCCGACAACGTGGCGGTGCTGGTCGAGACGGTGCACGCCTACAGCCGGGAACTCCGGCAGCGCGGCGCGAGCGCGTCCTCACTTTAGGCGGCGGGCAGCATCGGCGCGGCTTGCGAACCCGCGAAAAATGTGGTTCGCGAAGCGGGCAACCGCTGACTTATGCACAGTGGACGTGCGGCCGCCCATCGGTCCGCAGGGTTTTTGCCCCGATTCGGCAGGCCCGCGCAAGTCGTTGATTTATATAGGGTTAGCCCTGACCAAAAAAAGGGCAAACGACCGCAGGTCGTGATCTGACGGGCACTTGCGGTCGATGTGGGCGGCTTGCCCACAATTTTATCCACAGCTTTTGTGAACGACTTCCAAAAGCTCTTTGAGCGCCGAGTCTTAAGGTCAGAACTTAAACCAAAGTCTCACGAGCCTCACCCGTTCGGCCGAGTCCGCGACCGCTAGAATCGACCGCCTACCCCCCGCATTGCCCGTGCCCGAAACCGCTCCAGACCGCTTCGCCCGCGTCGCGCTCGACGTCCCGATGGCGCAACTCGGCGCGTCGCTGTTCGACTACGCGATCGCGCCGGCGCAGGCTGCCGCGGCCGTCCCCGGGAGTTGGGTCGTCGTCCCGTGGGGGCGCGGACGCCGCGTGGGCGTGGTGGCCGGGTTGTCCGATCGCAGCGAGATCGACCCCGCGCGCGTGAAACCGCTGCTGTGCGTGCTTGCCGATGCGCCGGTGCTGCCGCCGTCGTGGTTCGAGCTGGTGCGATTCTGCGGCGACTATTACCACCGGGGCCTCGGCGAGGTGGCAATACCGGCGATCCCGAAGCTGCTGCGAACACCGCCGGCGGCGCGCGCCCGCGGCTCGGCGTTCGTGCGTGCCCGCGAGCGCTTCGTGCCCGCGGCGTCGACGCAGGCCGCGTCGCAGCCGCCGCCGCTGAACGACGCGCAACGCACGGCACTCGATGCGCTGCGCGCGGCCGACGGTTTCGCGGTGTTCCTGCTGCACGGCATCACCGGCAGCGGCAAGACCGAGGTCTACCTGCACTGGCTCGCGGACGTGCTCGCGCGCGACGGGCGCGGACAGGTGCTGCTGCTGGTGCCCGAGATCGCGCTGACGCCGCAGCTCGGCGCGCAGGTGGCTGCGCGCTTCCCCGGGCACGGCGTCGCGGTGCTGCACAGCGACCTGGCCGACGGCGATCGCGCCGCGCACTGGCTGGCCGCGGTCGAGGGCAGGGCCCGTGTGGTGATCGGCACGCGGCTCGCGGTGCTCGCGCCGTTGCCGGCGCTGGGCGCGATCGTCGTCGACGAGGAGCACGACGCGTCGTACAAGCAGCAGGAGGGCGTTCGCTACTCGGCGCGAGACCTGGCGATCGTGGCCGCGTCGCAGCGCAAGGTGCCGATCGCGCTGGGCTCGGCCACGCCTTCGCTCGAGAGCTGGCACGCCGCGCGTCGCGGCCGCTATCGGCTGCTGGCCTTGCCCGAACGCGTCGGCGGCGCGCAGTTGCCGACGCTCGATCGCGTGGACCTGCGCGGTCGCAAGCTGCGCTGCGAGCTCGCGCAAGAATCGATCGATGCCATCGGCGAGGCGCTTGCGCGCGGCGAGCAGGCGCTGGTCTTCATCAACCGGCGCGGCTACGCGCCGGTGCTCGCGTGCGAGAGCTGCGGGTGGCTCAGCCGCTGCAGCGACTGCTCGGCTTACCGCGTGCTGCATCGCATTGCGGCGACGCGGCCGGCACGCTATCGGCTCGTGTGCCACCACTGCAGCGCGGAGCAGCCGGTGCCGCGCGCATGCCCCGACTGCGGCAACGTCGACCTGACCGCTCTCGGCCGCGGGACCCAGCGGCTCGAAGAAGGGCTGGCCGAGCTGTTCCCTGGTCGGCGCATCGCGCGGCTCGATCGCGACGTCGCGCGCACGCGCGGCGCGGCGCAGAAGGTGATCGACGCCGCGCACGCCGGCGACGTGGACATCCTGGTGGGCACGCAGATGCTGGCCAAGGGGCACGACTTCCGGCGCCTCACGCTGGTGGTCGCGGTCGACAGCGACGGCGGCCTGTTCTCTTCGGACTTTCGCGCCCCCGAGCGGATGTTCGCGACGCTGATGCAGGTGGCCGGGCGCGCGGGTCGCGATCCGCTGCGCGGCGGTGCCGTTTCGAGCGAAGCGGGCGGATCGGGCGAAGCCGGCGGCGGATCGGGTGACGTTGGCGGCGGATCGGCCGTCGACGCCGTGCCGTTGCGCGGTCGCGTCATCGTGCAGACGCGCTTCCCGGACCACCCGCTGTTCGACTACCTTTCGCGCCACGACTTCGCGGGCTTCGCCGACGCGCAGCTCGCGGAGCGCCGCGAAGTGGGGCTGCCCCCGTACCGCTTCCAGGTCCTGCTGCGCGCCGAGGCCGCGACGCAGGCCGAGGCGCTGGCGTTCCTCGCGCAGGCCAAGCGGCTCGGCGAGTCGCTGCAGTCGTCGGCGACGCCGCAGGGGCTCGCGCGTGCGACGGCCGATTCGCTGAGCGGCGACGCCGTCTCCCTGCTCGACCCGGTGCCGATGGCGATGAGTCGGCTCGCAGGGCGCGAGCGCGCGCAGCTGCTGGTCGAGGCGAACTCACGTCGCCCGTTGCACGCGTTCCTGCGTGCATGGCTGCCGGCGCTGCGCGAACTGCGTTCGCCGGCGCGCTGGCAGCTCGACGTGGATCCGCTGGAGATCTGAGCCGGCGGCGGGCGCCGCCGGCTACGGTTCGGCTGCGAAGGCGGCTCAGCGCCGGCGCTGGCGATCGTGCTTCTGCCGCGCAATGCGCGCGCTCTGCACGTCCTGCGCCTGGTGAAGGCGGGCGCGTTCGCGCGCAGTGACCACGCCGTCGGACTTGGCGCGGTCTTCCATGCGGCCGACGCGAGCCTGTCCCGCCTGGAGTCGGTTCGCTTCGCGCGCGGTCAGCGCACCGCTGCGCTCGCCTTGCTCGATGCGACGTTCCTGGTTGACCTGGCGCTGGTCGACGCCCGGCGTATTGGCTTGCGCGAAAGCGGCGGTGCCGACCGCGGTGAGCATCGCGGCGATGGCGAGTTTCCTGAGCATGACGTGCTCCTGGGAGTGAAGGGTGAAGCCACTCTAGGTCGCCCGCCGCGACGCCGCCAGACCGGCAGTGGTAAACGCTGTAAGCGGAAGTAACCCGCCGCGGTGACCGTGTCGCGGCGGCCTCGCGCGCGCGCCGCGGGCTTCGCCTCAATCCGCGCCGGCCGCCTTCAGGCGCGCGCGCAGTTGCTGCACTTCCTCGATCAGGTCGACCACCAGCGCAGCGAGCTCCTCGTTGGCGTCGAAGTCGCGCTCGAGCGCCGCCATGCGACGCGCGCGCACGAGCTGCGCGCTTGCGAAGCGCCACGGGCCCGTCGCGCCCGGCGCGTCGGGCGCGCCCGTCGCGCAGGCGAGCAGGCCGGCCTCGACGCGCAGCTCGACCCAGCGCGGTTCCACCGAGCAGGCGCGCGCCAGCTCGTCCAGACTCAGCATCGCCTCGTCGATCACGTCGCCGGTCAGGATGTCCTCGGGTGTCATCGCTCGGGCTCCGCTCGTTGTCAGGTGTGCCGGCGCGGATCGAAGGCGAGCTCGCGCGCCATCGTCTCGTACAGCTTGCGTGCCTTCTCGCTGTCGGCCGGGGGCAGCACGACCTCGAGCTGCAGGTACAGCGACCCCGGCGGATCGCCGGGAATGCCGCGTCCCTTCAGGCGCAGCTTGCGGCCGGTCTGCGAGCCGGCCGGCACGGTGACCTGGACTCGACCCGACGGCGTCGGCACCTCGATCGTCGCGCCGAGCGCCGCTTCCCACGGCGCGACCGGAACCGTCTCGTAGACGTCGCGTCCCTGCACGCGATAGCGTGGATCGGGCCGGAACTGCACTTCGAGATAGAGGTCTCCGGCCGGGCCGCCGCCGAAGCCCGGTGCGCCCTGTCCGGCGAGGCGGATCTGCTGGCCTTCGGCCAGGCCCTTCGGGATGCGCACGTTGAGCACGCGCTCGTCGGTGACGACGCGCCCCGCGTCGTCCAGGCGCGCGCCACGCAGCGTGATCGCCCGCGTGGCGCCTTCGTACACGTCGGACAGGTCGATCAGGATGCGCGCGTGGTGGTCGTCGCCGCGCATGCGGTGCGCGCCGGCGCCGCCTGCGCCGCGCCCACGTCCCGCGCGCCCGAACAGGCTCGAGAAGAAGTCGCTGAACGCTTCGTCGTGCACGCCCGCACCGCCGCCGTCGCCCGAGAACTCGAAGCCCGCGCCCCAGTCGGGCGGCGGCTGGAACTCCTGCCCGGCGCCGTAGCGGTTGCCGAGCTCGTCGTAGGCCGCGCGCTTCTCCGGGTCGGACAGCACTGCGTAGGCTTCGTTCACTTCGCGCATGCGCGCCTCCGCGTCGGCTTCCTTGCTGACGTCGGGGTGGTACTTGCGCGCCAGCTTGCGGTAGGCCTTCTTGATCTCGTCGGCCGAGGCGCCGCGCGCGACGCCCAGGCTCTGGTAGTAGTCGCGGAACTCCATCTCAGCGATCGACCATCACCAGCTGGGTCTGGGTGACGACCGCGCACAGCTTGCCCGAATCGAGCCGCACCAGCGTCTGCCAGACCATCGTCGAGCGGCCACGGTGGAACGCGCTGCATTCGCCGGTGACGACGCTGCCCACCGGTGCGCCGGCGATGAACTTGGTGCTCGAGTCGGTGGTCGTCGTGCGTCCGCCGGGCGGCAGGTTCAGCACGGTGCCCACGGCGCCCAGTGTGTCGGCGAAAGCCATGACCGCGCCGCCATGCAGGATACCGCCGGCCGTGCAGAGGTCGGGGCGTACCGTCATTCGCGCGACGACGCGATCGGGAGCGGCCTCGGTGAGCTCGACGCCCATCAGGCCCGGAAACAGCGGCGCGAGCCGCGCGTGGAGGTCAGCGAGATCGATCATGGCGGGAAGGCTATGACGGCAAACGGCGGGGGTCAAATCCCAAGGGCGTGCCCGCGGGAACGAAATGCGCGCCCGGTGCATCCAATGCACGAGACCCGAATCGTTCCGCTCATTGCCTCCCGGGAGTCGTCATGAACCTCGCAACGGCCGCCGTGCCCGGCCCGAATCACTGCTCCGATGCCGAGCTCGCCCAGGCCGTCGCGGCCGGCGATCGCCGAGCGTTCGGCGTCATGATGAAGCGCTACAACCAGTTGCTCTACCGGACGGCCCGCAGCGTCCTCAGGGACGATGCCGACGCCGAGGACGCCGTCCAGGACGCCTGGTTGCAGGCCTGGCGTGCCATGGGTGGCTTTCGCGCCGAGGCGAGGCTGTCGACCTGGCTGGTGCGCATCGCGGTCAACGAAGCGCTCGGTCGCCTGCGCGCCGCGCCGCGTCGCGCCGAAGTGATCCCTCTCGACACGAGCCATGACGCCGAATCGCTGGCGGCGGAGACGACCATGCAGCAGCCCGAAGCCGAGCGGCCCGAATCGATGGCCGAGCGCGCCGAGTTGCGGCGCATCCTGGAAGCCTGTATCGACGAGCTGCCGGTGGCATTCCGGACGGTGTTCGTGTTGCGCGCCGTGCACGACATGAGCGTCGAGGAGGCCGCCGCCAGTCTCGGCCTGCCCGAGGCGACGGTGCGCAC
>CALMSQ010000255.1:0-27001 GCA_937872345.1 uncultured Burkholderiales bacterium
CGCCAGGCAGAACTCGGCGAGCGCCATGCCGCTGCCGCCGACGTCCTCGGGATAGCGCATGCCGAACAGGCCGAGCGACGCCAGTTCGCCGAACAGCTCGCGCGGGAACGCGCGCGCCTCGTCCAGCGCCGCGGCCTGCGGCGCGATCCGCTGGTCGGCGAAGCGCGCGAACGTGTCGCGGACCGCCTTCTGCTCGACGCTCAGTTCGAAATCCATCGCATCCGGTCCGTTCGCATTCAGGCGTCGTCCATGCCGTACAGCTCGCGCGCCGCTTCGGGCGAGATCACGCCGTTGCGGACTTCCTCTGCGAGCACCTTGCGGTCGCGCTTCCTCGGGTCGCCGTAGCCGCCGCCGCCGCTGGCCACCTGGTGGTAGACGGTGCCTTTCGGAACGCCGGTGATCAGGTCCTTGTTCCTCGGCACGACGGTTCGGCCGTCCGGGTAGTGCAGCCGGATGAAGTTCAGGCCCGCGTCGCGGCCGCCGAAGAGCCCGAACGCCGGCTCGAAGTCGCCGTCGCCGAAGGTGACGAGCTGCGTGTCGTCGGAGCCGATCTCGAAGACCGTCTCGACGCCGAGGCCGCCGCGCCACTGCCCGGCGCCGGCCGAGTCGGTCAGCAGTTCGTGGCGCACCAGCGTATGCGGCGTCTGCTGCTCGAACATCTCGTAGTCCTGGTCGAGCACGCCGCCCGACGCGTCGATCATGCCGATGTGATCGTAGCCGTCGGTGCCGAGCATCCCGCCCGAGCCTCCCTTCAGGCCCATGAAGCCGATGTCGACGTACTTCTCTCCGGTGCGCGGGTCGATGCCGGTGGTGAGCGACGCGAGCAGGTTGTTCCAGCCGGCGGTGACGCGGTCGGGCAGCACCGGCGCGAGCGCGCGCTGGATCGCGTCGGCGTTGGGCGGGCACAGGTGGTTGCCGAACGTGGTCGCCTTCGGGTAGGCCGCGTTCAGGATCGTGCCCTCGGGGATCACGATCTCGATCGGCTGCACCATCCCCTCGTTGTGGGGGATGTCCGGGTTGACCATCTGCAGCAGCGTGAGAATCGTCGCCGACGCGCTCGACGTGAAGGTGCCGTTGACGAAGCCGTTGGTCTGCGGATCGGTGCGCGAGTAGTCGAAGCGGATCTTGCGGTCCTCGACGTCGATGTCGACGCGGATCGTGAACTTCGAGCCCTCGTGGCGGCCGTCGTAGTAGACGTAGCCTTCGCCCGAGTAGCGGCCGTTCGGGATCTTCGCGATCTCGGCTTCCATCATCCGGCGCGTAGCAAGGAACAGCGCCTGCTTGTGCGCCTCGTAGCTGTCGACGCCGTACTTGGCCAGCAGCTCGAGCATCCGCCGCTCGCCGATCGTGCACGCGCCCATCTCGGCCTTCATGTCGTGCTGGACGATGTCGAGCCGCACGTTGGCGAAGATCAGGTTCCAGACGTCGCGGCGCAGCTTGCCGCGCTCGACCACCTTGACCGGCGGGATGCGCAGCGCCTCCTGCCAGACCTCGACCGCGTTCGGGTTGTAGCCGCCGGCGACGTTGCCGCCGATGTCGGCCTGGTGGCCCTTGACCGCGGTCCAGGCGACCAGCTTGTCGCCGAGGAACACCGGCTTGAACACCGCGACGTCGTTGTTCTGGTTGCCCAGGCTGAACACGTCGTTGTGGAAGATGACGTCGCCGGGATGCAGGTCGTCGCCGAAGTACTGCTTGATGTACTTGCACACCGGCGCCAGCGAGAACGCCAGGATCGGCAGGTTCTCGGTCTGCTCGAGCATGTTGCCGTCGCCGTCGTACAGGCCGGTGACGTAGTCCTTGGCCTCGCACAGGATGGGCGAGCGCGTCGTCTGCTCCATCGAGATGCTCATCTCGTCGGTGATCGAGCGGAACGTGCGCGCGTAGACCGACAGCAGGATCGGGTCGATTTTCACGGCTTCGGCAGTGCTCATCTCGTTGTCTCCGAAGGAGGAGGTCAGGCGGCCACCGTCGCCGGCTCGGGCTTCGCCGCCGGGCCGAAAGCCGACCGGCAGAGGTCTTCGCGACCCTTCAGGTAGACGGCGAACGAGCCCAGCGCGTCGACCACGCAGTCGTACGAGGCGCTGACGAAGATCGCGGTCGTCGCCTGCTCGATCATCGCCGGACCGTCGATCCGATTGCCGAAGCGCATCCGGTGGCCGTCGTAGACCGGCACTTCGGCGAAGGCGCGGGTCTCGGGGATGTAGACGCTGCGGCGGCCCTTGAGCGCGTGCGACGCGTCGGCGCCAGTCCAGTCTTCCTTGCGGTAGGCCGGCTTGTCGGTCGCGCCGACGGCCTGCACCCGGACGTTGATGATCTCGATCGGCGTGTTCTCCTGCTCGAGCGAGTAGCCGTAGAGCCGGTTGTGCTCGGCGTGGAACGCGCGCGCGATGCCGGCCGCGTCGCGCGCATCGAGCAACGCGCGCGGCACGACGAAGGACACCTCGTGGTACTGGCGGATGTAGCGGCAGTCGAACTTGATCTCGTAGCGCCGTCGCGCCTCCGGGATGCGCTCGTCGGCCAGTTGCGCGGCGCCGTCGGCGACCATCGCGTCGACGATCTCGCCGAGCCTGGCCCAGTCGAGCGACTCGAGCCGCGCGACGAAGGTACGCACGAAGTCGTGCTTGAGTTCGCTCATCAGCATGCCGAACGCGCACAGCACCGAGGACTCTCGCGGCACGATCTGCAGCGGGATCTCGAGCTCGTGGCAGATCAGGCACGAGTGGATCGGGCCCGCGCCGCCGGCCGGGATGATCGGGAATTCGCGCGGATCGAAGCCGCGCTTGATCGTGACCTCGCGCACGCCCTGCGCCATGTTGTTGCACGCGACCCGGTACATGCCGGCGGCCGCTTCCTCGACGGTCAGGCCCATCGGCCGCGCGATGTGTTCGTCGATCGCGGCGCGCGCCGCGCCGACGTCGAGCTTCATCTTCCCGCCGGCGAAGAACTCGGGGTCGAGGTAGCCGAGCACCACGTTGGCGTCGGTGGTCGTGGGCAGCGTGCCGCCCTTGCCGTAGCAGGCCGGCCCGGGGTCGGCGCCGGCGCTCTGCGGGCCCATCCGCAGCAGCCCGCCTTCGTCGAGCCAGCCGATCGAGCCCCCGCCGGCGCCGATCGTGTGGATGTCGAGCATCGGCAGCGCGAGCTTGTGGCGCGCGATTTCGCCGTCGTTCTTGATCATCGGTGCGCCCACCGAGACCGAGGCCTCGAAGCTGGTACCGCCCATGTCGGTGGTGATGCACTTGTCGGTGCCGTGCGCGCGCACGTAGAACAGTCCGGCACCCGGGCCGCCGGCCGGACCCGACAGCAGCGTGAGCGCCGCCTTCTCGCGCGCGAGCTGCGGCGAGATCACGCCGCCGTTGGACTGCATGATCAGCAGCAGCCCGCCGAAGCCGATGCCCTTCAGGCGCGCGACCAGCTGGTCGAGGTAGTGGTTCAGCTTCGGGCCGACATACGAGTTCAGCGCGGTGGTGCTCACGCGTTCGTAGAAGCGGATCGACGGCAGCAGGTCGGTGGAGACCGACAAGTAGGCGCCCGGAAGTTCGCGGCGGACGATCTCGGCGGCCGCCTGCTCGTGCGCCGGATTGGCGAACGAGTTCATGAAGCAGATCGACACCGCCTGCACGCCCTCGCGCCGGAACAGCCCGATCGCCTCGCGCACGCCGTCGACGTCGAGCGGCGCCGTCTCGGCGCCGGTGCGGTCGAGCCGGCCGTCGATGCCGGCGCGCAGGTAGCGCGGCACCAGCGGCTTCACGTTCGTGTAGCGGTTGTTGTATTGCTCCTCGCGGATGCCACGGCGCATCTCGAGCGCGTCGCGCACGCCGCGCGTCGTGAGCAGCCCGCACTTCGCGCCGGTGTGCGTCAGCGTCGCGTTGGTGGTCACCGTGGTGCCGTGGACGATCGTGTCGATCGTCCGCGCGAACGCCTCGACCGACATCGCAGGGTTCATGCTCGCCGCGATGTCGGTCAGCCCGTTGACCACCGCGATCGAAGGGTCGGCGGGGGTCGACAGCGACTTGAAGATCGCCGGCTCGGCGCCGTCGCGGGTGACGACGAAGTCGGTGAAGGTGCCGCCTACGTCGATGCCGATCTTGAGGGTCATGGCGAGGACTCCGTTGTCAACCGGTGACGGGGTTGCCGGCCACCAGGCGCCGCACTTCGTCGCGGCGGACCTTGCCGAGCGCCGTCTTCGGGAGTGCGTCGATGAAGACGACCTTCTTCGGATGCTTGAAGCGCGCGATGCGGCCCTCGAGCAGGCGCATCACGTCGGCCTCGGCAAGGTGCCGGCCCGGTTCGGGCGCGACGACCGCGACCACGATCTCGCCCCAGCGCTCGTCGGGCCAGCCCACCACCGAGGCCTCGGCGATGTCGGGCGACTCCATCAGGACGTTCTCGATCTCGGCCGGATAGATGTTCTCGCCGCCGGAGATGATCATCTCCTTGCGGCGGCCGTCGACGTAGAGGAAGCCCTCGGCGTCCTGGTGGCCCATGTCGCCGGTGTGGAACCATCCGTTGATCAGCACCGCGTCGGTGGCCTTCGGTGCGTTCCAGTAGCCGGTCATCAGGTTAGGCCCGCGCACGAGGATCTCGCCGGTGGCGCCCCGTGCGACGTCCTGGCCGGCCTCGTCGACGATGCGCAGTTCGCAGTGCGCGGCGGCCCGGCCGGCCGAGCCGGGCTTGCGCAACGCGTCCTGCGCCCGCTGGCAGGCCGCGATCGGACAGGTCTCGGTGGCGCCGTAGACCTGCACCAGCGGAACGCCGCGCGCGTGCACCGCGCGGATCAGCCGCTCGGGGACGATCATCGAGCCGGTGGTGATCATCCGCAGGCTGGAGAAGTCGGCCGAGGGCCAGCGCGGGTGGGCGATCATCGCATCGAGCTGCGCCGGCACCAGCACGGTGAGGGTGATGCGTTCGCGTTCGATCGCGTCGAAGGTCGCCTCGACGTCGAACTTCGGATGCAGCACGACCGTGCAGCCCATGCTCAGCGCCGGGGTCGTCTGGTTGTTCAGCCCGCCCACGTGGAACAGCGGCAGCGTGGTGAGGACGCGGTCGTCCCCGGTCAGGTCGTGCATCGCCGCGCTGTTCAGTGCGTTCCACGCGAGCGCGTCCTGCGTGAGCACGACGCCCTTGGGCTTGCCGGTCGACCCGGATGTGTAGCAGACGAGCAGCGGCGCCCGGGGGTCGACGTCGGTGGCGGCTTCGGATGCGCGCCGCGTTCCGGCCGCGCCCGCGCCCGCGTCCGCGCCATCGGCCCGCGAGAGGAACTCGTCGCCACTGAGCCAGCCACGCGGGGCCTCGCCGAGCGCGACGACCACGGCGTTGCCGAGCGACGCGCGCAGCGTCTCGGCGTGCTCGATGAACGGCGGCTCGACGAACAGCGCCGACGGCGGGCAGTCGGCGAGGATCTGCCGGTGCTCGGGCGCCGCGAGGCGCCAGTTCAGCGGCACGAGCATCGCCTGGCGCCTCGCGCAGGCGAACAGCAGCGCGATCTCGTCGGGGCTGTTCAGCCCGAGGAAGGCGACGCAGCCCCCGCGCCCGACCCCGGCGGCCGCCAGGGCCGCCGCGTAGCGGTCGACGAGCTGCGCCAATGCGGCATAGTCGAGGTCGCGACCGGGAAAGCGGATGGCCACCCGCGCGGGCGATCGCCCGGCGTGATGGTGGATCCATTCGTGCAGTCGCATCGTTGCGCTCCGCCGGCCGCCGTGGTTATTCGTCGCCGACTTCCAGGACCACGGCCATCGCGGTGTCGCCGGCGGCGCAGCCGGTGAACAGCCCGTAGCCGCCGCCGCGGATCGCCAGCTCTTCGATCAATTCGATGATCGCCCGCGTGCCCATCGGCGCCTGCGGGTGCCCCCAGACCAGAGAGCAGCCGTAGTTGTTCATCGTCCGCAGGTCGGCGCCGGTTTCCTGCGCGAAATACAGGTCGTTGACAGCGAACGGGTTGTGCGTCTTGATGGCCGACATCTGCGCGATCGAGCGCCCGGCCTGCTCGAGCGCGCGTTGCGCGGCCGGCACCGTCGCTTCGGGCATGTGCGCCAGCGCCGCGCGCGCCAGCCCGAAGCCGTGCAGGCGCACCGCGATCTTCGGGTCGGTGGAGAGCTCGCGTGCGCGCTCGGCGGTGGTGACGACGATCGCCGCGTTGCCGTCCGCCGGGTGGGTCTGGCCGCCGTAGGTGATCGTGCCGCCCTTCGCGACCGGCTCGAGCCGGGCCAATCCCTCGGGCGTCGAGCGCGACACGCCTTCGTCGGCTTCGAGCGTGCCGGCGCTCTTGCGGTAGTTCGGCGCCGGCACGTCGAACGGCAGCGTCATGAAGCGCTTGAGGAACGCGGCGCCGTCGGCCAGTGCGTCGCGGTACTGCTCCTCCCGGCGCAGCACCACTTCGTGCTGCGCGGCCGTGGCGATGCCGTGCTTCTTCGCGACGTTCTCGGCGGTGACCAGCATCGCGTGCGGGCCGAGCGGGTCGCAGTTGAAGTTGTCCATCACCCAGTCTTCGGCAGCGCCGGTGCCGCCAGGGCCGCGCGGGTTCGGGTAGTACAGGTGCGGGCCGTTGGACGTGCGGTCGCAGTTGATCGCCAGCGCCACGCTGGCCATGCCGACTTCGATCTCCTGCGCGGCGGCCAGCAGCGTGCGCACGCCGGTGGCGCAGGCCTGCATCAGCGTCGGCCCGCCGACGTGGCCGGCGCCGATCATTCCGGTGAGCCAGGGCAGCCCGTAGAACGAGTGCTTCTGCGGTACCGAGAAGCCGAGTACGCCGTAGTCGAGCGTCTTCGGGTCGATGCGGCGCTTCGCGAGCTCGGCGCGCGCGACGTGCGCGGCGAACTCGATGCTGTTCAGGTTGGCGAAGCTGCCCTGCCAGCGCGCGAACGGCGTGCTCCAGTACGCGCCGTAGGGGATCCGGGCCTTGTAGCGCATGGTGGCTCCTGTCTGGGGGTCAGGCCGTGGCCTTGTCGAGGCCGACCGCGGTGACGAACGCGCGCTTGGCCTCGACGAGATGGGCGCGCATCGCCGCGGCGGCCGCATCGCCGTCGCCGGCGCGAAGCGCCTCGGTGACGCGCTGGAAGCCTTCGAGCACGATGGCGCGGATGGCCGGGTCGTCCAGCGTCAGCGCGCGGATGCGCTGCATGTGGTCGGCGTACTGCTCGATCACCTTGACGAGCCGCCGGTTCGGCACCAGCGAGAGCCAGGCGCTGCGGAAGTGCACGTGGCTTTCGCGGAAGGCCTCGGCGTCGCCGGCGCGGTGCGCTGCGCGGGCTTCGGCGAGCGCCGCCTCGATCGGCGCGCGAACCGCGGGATCGGCGGTGCGCTGGGCCACGCGGCGGGTGGCCGCCGGCTCGATCAGGAAGCGCACCTCGTAGATGTCGTCGACGTCGGCCAGCGTGAGCTCGGGCACCATGTAGCTGCGCCCGCCCGATACCAGCAGGCCTTCGCTGGCCAGGCGCGCCAGCGCCTCCCGGACCGGCGTGCGCGAGACCCCCAGTTGCGTGGCCAGCTGGACTTCCTGCAGCGGCTGCCCGGCCTTGATCGCACCGTCGCGCAGGTGGGCGCGCAAGGTGTCATAGACCTGCTCGCCAAGGGCGACAGGGCGATCGACCGGTTCGAGCGAAGGAACCAAGGCGCACCTCCACCGCTCGGGGCGGCTGGGGTTCGGTTGTGTGCTGGATACTGTATACACACTTTAGACCCGAAATCGCGGGCTGTAAAGCGCCGCCGTGGGGTCGCCCTGGTCGCCCCCGTCGCCCCGGTCGCTATAGTCTCGACCACACCGATCCGGAGGAGGCCAGAGGCCCATGTCGACCCCCGAAGTCCTGTGGCGCCCGAGTCGCGAGCGGGTCGCCCGCGCCGGCATCACCCGCTACCGCCATTGGCTGCAGCAGTCCCGCGGCCTGGCTTTCGCCGACTACGAGTCGCTCTGGAAGTGGTCGGTCGAGCACCTCGAGGATTTCTGGGAGTCGTTCCAGCAGTGGGCCGGCGTGATCGTGCACACCCCGCATTCGACGGTGCTGTCGGCCCGCGTGATGCCCGACGCGCGCTGGTTCGAAGGCGAGACCCTGAACTACGCCGAGAACCTGCTCGCGCCGGCGCGGGTGCACGCGCACACGAACCGTCCGGCGCTCGTGTTCGAGTCGGAGCTCCGGCCGCGCACCGAGATCGGCTGGGACCAGTTGCGTGCCGAAACGGGGGCGCTGACCGCGACGCTGAAGCGACTCGGCGTCGCCCGGGGCGACCGCTGCGTGTCGTTCATGCCGAACATCCCGCAAGCGGTGGTCGCGCTGCTGGCCACGACCAGCCTGGGCGCCGTCTGGTCGAGTGCGTCGCCGGACATGGGGCCGGTGAGTGTGCTCGACCGGTTCCGCCAGATCGAGCCCACGGTGCTGTTCGCGGTCGACGGCTACCGCTACGGCGGCAAGGACTTCGACCGGCGCGACGTGGTCCGCGAGCTGGTGCGCCAGCTGCCGTCGTTGCGCGCGGTGGTGTTCGTTCCTTACCTCGACGCGCAGGCGTCGCTGGGCGGGCTCGACGACGCTTCGAGCGTCGAGGTGCTCGGCTGGGCGGACGCGCTCGCGCGCCCGGCCGATTGCGCGTTCACGCCGGTGCCGTTCGACCATCCGCTGTGGATCGTCTACTCGTCGGGCACCACCGGCATGCCCAAACCGATCGTGCACGGTCACGGCGGCACCGTGCTCGAGAACCTCAAGAGCGACCTGCTGCACCTGGACGTCGGCGAGGACGACCGCTTCTTCTGGTTCTCGTCGACCGGCTGGATCATGTGGAACCTGTGGGTGTCCACGCTGATGACCGGCGCGACGCTGCTGCAGTTCGACGGCAACCCCGGCCATCCCGACCTGGGCACGCTCTGGCGCCTGGCCGAGCGCGAGCGCCTGACCTTCATGGGCATCAGCCCGGCGTTCGTTTCGCTATGCATGAAGGCGGGGATGAAGCCGCGCGAGCAGTTCGACCTGTCGGCGCTGCGCTCGATCGGCTCGACCGGTTCGCCGCTGACCGACGAGGCCTACCGGTGGGTCTATTCGTCGGTGCATCCCGACGTGATGCTCGCGTCGATCTCGGGTGGCACCGATCCGGGCGCAGCGTTCCTCACCTCGTGCCCGACCCTGCCGGTCTACGCGGGCGAGATGCAGTGCCGCACGCTGGGCGGCGCAGTCCACGCGTACGGCGACGACGGCAAGCCCCTGCTGGGCGAAGTGGGCGAGCTGGTCTGCGCCGAGCCGATGCCGTCGATGCCGCTGTACTTCTGGGGCGACACCGACGGTCGCCGCTACTTCGACAGCTACTTCGACGTGTTTCCCGGGCCGCCGAACGTCTGGCGGCACGGCGACTGGCTCAAGCTCGTGCAGCGTCCCGAATCGGTGACTGCGACCATCTACGGGCGATCGGACTCGACGATCAACCGCCATGGCATCCGCATGGGCACGAGCGAGCTGTACCGGGTCGTCGAGGAGTTCGAGGAGGTGGCCGATTCGCTGGTGGTCGACCTCGAGTACCTGGGGCGCGAGTCGTTCCTCGCGCTGTTCGTCGTGCTGCGCGAGCCCGGCGCGACGATCGCCGGCATCGGCGCGAAGGGCCCGGCACAGGACGGCGCGTCGGCTGCGCGCGGGCAGACCGGCGTCGATCCCGCCTTGCGCCAGCGCATCCTCGATGCGCTGCGAACGCGCTTGTCGGCGCGGCACGTGCCGAACGAGGTCTACGCGATTCCCGAGGTGCCGCGCACGATGTCGGGCAAGAAGCTCGAGGTGCCGGTGCGGAAGATCCTGCTCGGACAGCCGGTCGACAAGTCGGTGAACCGCGATTCGATGGCGAATCCGGCGTCGATCGACTGGTTCGTGACCTTCGCTGCCGCGCGGGCCGGATGACCTGGCGCGGCTGTCGGAAAAGCTTACATGGCTTGCCCGCGGCGCGCCGGCGTCGCGCGGCAAGCGCAGCATAATCAGCGGGTTGCACGCGGCGGAATGTTTCTTGCATGAGAGACCTCTTGCAGGGGGAAACATTCTCAGCTTCGATCCGACACTCAGGAGACCCGCCTTGATCACCCTCTCGTCCCCGGGCTGCCCGTCGCGCCTGGCGCGGCGCCTGCGCATGGCCGCCGCCGCGTTGATTCTCGCCGGCGGCTCCACGCTGGCCCACGCCGCGCTGTTCTCGAGCCTGTTCGTGTTCGGCGACAGCCTGAGCGATTCGGGCAACAACGCCGTCGTGCTGTCTGGGCTCGGCGTGCCGCCGACGGCAGTGCCGATCGCCGACAACACCTTCATCCCGTCCGCGCCGTACGCGTCGGGGCGCTACACCGATGGGCCGGTGTGGGCCGAGACCTTCGCCAGCCACTTCGGCCTTTCCGCCGCGCCGTCGCTGCTGGGCGGCACCGATTTCGCGTTCGGCGGCGCGAGGACCGGCCCCGCGGGGGGCCCTGTGTTTCCGGCGAGCCTGAGCGACCAGGTGAACGCGTTCCTGCTGGGCGCGGGCGGTGCTGCGCCGTCGGACGCGCTCTACGTGATCGCAGGCGGCGGAAACAATGCGCGCGACGCGCTGACCGCGATCGCGTTGGGCGCCGATCCGTTCGCGACGATCCTGTCGACGGTGGCCGGCTTCGTCACCGACACGGTGACGATGGTCTCGCAACTGATGGCGGCCGGCGCCGACGACATTGTCGTCTGGACGGCGCCGAACGTCGGCGTCACGCCGGCGGTACAGGCGATGGGCCCCGTGGCGGTGGGCCTCGCGACCACGCTCGCGAACGCGATGAACGGTGCGCTGGTCGCCGCGCTCGATCCGATCGCCGACGTGCGCATCTTCGACCTCGCCGGGCTGATTGCCCAGGCCGTCGCGGCGCCGCTCGACTTCGGCTTCGCGAACGTTTCCGACGCCTGCGCGGCGAATATCGCCACCTGCGATCCGTCGAGCTGGCTGTTCTGGGACGGCATCCATCCGACCTCGGGCGGCCACGCGATGCTCGCGCAGGCGATGGTGTCACTGGTGCCCGAGCCGGGCTCGCTGGCGCTGATCGCGCTGGCGCTCGGGCCGGCGCTGATGATCACGCGCAGGCGAACCATGCAGCGGCAGTAGACCGGCCGCGACTCGCGCACGGACGGCCGCTAGTGCGCCTGCAAGGCGTGCGCCGTGCGCAGCGCGATCCGAGCCAGGCGCGTGACCACGTTGACGAGCGCGGCCTCCGACTGCTCGAACAGCGCGCCCGTCGCTGCGCCCATCACGGCCTCGAGTTCCTCGCTCAGGGCCTCGAGCGGCTTCTGCGCAGCGACGAGCAGATGAACCGGGTCGTCGGTGTCGGGAACCGGCGCCGGCGGGCCGGCGGCGCCCGCAGCCGGACGTGAAGGCGCTTCGAGCAGCGTTTCGAGAAGGTTGGCGCTCTCGTCGTCGCCGATCTCGCGAAGTCGGGCGGCGATCGTGCGGTGAGCCTGGGCGATCGCCGCTTCGCGCTTCGCGAGCAATGCATTCAGCGCGTCGGCCGAGGCGACTGCGGACGCAGCGGGCTGTGGCGCCTCGCGCGCGGCGCGCCGCTCGCGATGCCAGGCTTCGCGACGCCAGCGACGCATGACCGCCGCATGGCGCAGCTCCTCGATGCCCAGTCGCTCGGCCTGCGCCCTGACGCGCGGATCGGTCGCGCGGGCGGCCAGGTAGCTGTAGAGCGCGAACGCGCGCTTCTCGTTGTCGACTGCAATCGCGAACGCACGGTACGGGGTGAGCAGCGAGCTGCCGGCAATCTCGTCCCAGGAGCTCGACAACTCGGCCGGCAGCTGCCAGTCGAAGCTGCCCGGCTCGGGAACCTGTTCACCCAGGTCTGCGGCCCATCGCGCGACTTCGTCGACGTGGTGGCGTTCCTCCTCGAGCATGACCCGGAAGGCCGCCGCGGTGGCGGCCTCGCCGCGACGCCCCATCGTCTCGGCGAGCGTCGCGTAGCGTTTCAGCGATTCGCGCTCGATCGAGCTGGCAATGCCGACCAGCAGCGCCATGCTCACCGACTGGATCTCGGGGTCGCGCATGAGCAGCGAAGCGCGCATTGTCCGGCCTCCGTGACGTGGGGCATCCTGATTTCGAGCTAGCGGCGCGTGCGGCCTGCTGCAATAATCCCACAAAGAATATTTCTGGGGATCCGGTTTGCCCGCTTGCAGCGCCCGCGCGATGTGCCTGGCCATTGTCGCGCGGATCCTCGTGGTCGTCGCGATGTTCGGATCGACCGCCGCGGCGGCACCGCCCGCCGCAGCGAACCTGGGGCAATTCCTCGCCGGGCTCGCGGCGTCCGACGTCGTGCCCGGCGCCGACCGGTTCGGCCCGGTACAGCCCGATCCCGCCGTGGCGCCGGCCTATCGAGGCGGCACGCTCGTCGGCTACGCGTACCTGAACTCACAGCAGGTCGACGCGATCGGCTACTCGGGCAAGCCGATCCACATCGTCGTGGGCCTCGACCTCGAAGGCACGATCGTCGGGGCGAAACTGGTCGCGCACAGCGAGCCGATCGTGCTGATCGGCATTCCCGAGAAGCGGGTCGTCGCGTACCTGGCGCATTTCGTCGGCTACAACCCGCTTCGCGCGGCCGCCGAAGGGCGTGGGCCGCCGCAGGCCGACATCGTCAGTGGTGCCACCGTCACCGTGCTGGTGATGGGCGACAGCGTCGTGCGTTCGGCGGTGCGGGTGGCGCGCGCGCTGCATCTCGGCGCCGCCGCGGCCGGCGCGCAGGCGGCCGCGCGCGTCATCGATCCGGCGGCGGGCGCCATCGCCGACTGGCCCACGCTGTTGCGCGAGGGCGCGGTTCGCCACCTGCACCTCACGATCGGCGAGGTGAACAAGGCCTTCGTCGACTCGGGCAACAAGGCCGCGGCCGCGCGGCCCGAGCCCGGCGCCGCCGACGAACCGTTCATCGACCTGTACACGGCGCTCGTCTCGCAGCCGGCCATTGGACGCAGCCTGCTCGGCGGCGACGAATACGCGAGCGTCGAGCGCATGCTCGCGCCCGGCCAGCACGCGATCCTGATCGCCGGCGACGGCCTCTATTCGTTCAAGGGCTCGGGCTACGTGCGCGGCGGCATCTTCGACCGCATCGAACTGCTGCAGGGCGCCGAGACGATCCGCTTTCACGATTACCTGCATCGGCGCGTCGGCGACCTCGGCGCAGCCGGCGCGCCGGCGCTGAAGGAGATCGGCGTCTTCGTCATCCCACCGGGGGCCGAATTCGATCCGGCGGCGCCGTGGCGCCTTCAGCTGCTCGTCCAGCGCCCGGTGGGCGCGCTCGACAAGGCCTTCGTATCGTTCGGACTCGATTACCGCCTGCCCGAGCGTTACACGAAGACGGCGCCGGCGCCGGTGGCGAAGGCGCCCGCCACGCCTGCGGCGCCGGGGGGCGCGGCCGGATCCGCGACCGCGCCGCCACCGGCCGCCGCCGTTCCTGCGACGGCCTCGGCAGCGGCGTCTTCGACAGCCTCCGCCGCCGCGCCTGCGCTCGCCGGTGCCCCGGTAGACGGCGCGACTGCGGCCGTGTCCCCGCAGGCCGAGGCGGAGTTCCCCGCCGAACCCCAGGAGCCGCTGTGGATGCGCATCTGGCGCAGCAAGGTCGCAGCGCTGGCGATGCTGGGCGTGATGCTGGGCGTGCTCACGCTGATCTTCTTCTTCCAGGACGTGCTGGTCGCGCGCGAGCGACTGTTCGACCGCGTGCGACTCGCCTACCTGGTGGCGACGCTGTTCTGGCTCGGCTGGGTCGCGCAGGCGCAGCTGTCGGTGGTCAAC
Organism: uncultured Burkholderiales bacterium; assembly: GCA_937872345.1. GTDB lineage: Bacteria > Pseudomonadota > Gammaproteobacteria > Burkholderiales > Burkholderiaceae_E > Zeimonas. The sequence goes on from CALMSQ010000255.1 coordinate 13,741, forward strand.
GTGCTCACGTTTGCGAACGCGTTGCGCTCGGGCTTCGAATGGTCGCAGTTCCTGGTCGACCCGCTGATCTTCGTGCTGTGGTGCTCGGTGGCGGCGGCGCTGCTGTTCTGGGGCCGCGGCCCGTTCTGCGGCTGGCTGTGCCCGTTCGGCGCCCTGCAGGAATTGTCCAACCGTGCGGCCAGGCTGCTGAAGGTGCCGCAACTGAAGATCCCCTGGGCGGTGCACGAACGGCTGTGGCCAATCAAGTACATCGTGTTCCTGGGCCTGTTCGGCGTCTCGCTCGGTTCGCTGGCTTTTGCCGAGCGGCTCGCCGAGATCGAGCCGTTCAAGACCGCGATCGTGCTGCACTTCGTGCGCCAGTGGTGGTTCGTCGCGTTCGCGCTCGCGCTGCTGGCTGCAGGCCTCTTCGTCGAGCGCTTCTTCTGCCGCTACCTGTGTCCGCTGGGCGCCGCGCTGGCCATTCCGGGGCGCATGCGCATGTTCGACTGGCTCAAGCGCTATCGCGAGTGTGGCAACCCGTGCATGCGCTGCTTCAACGAGTGCCCGGTCGAGGCGATCCACCCGGAGGGGCACATCAACCCGAACGAGTGCATCTCGTGCCTGCATTGCCAGGTGCTCTACCGGCACGACTACAAGTGTCCGGTGCGCGTGCAGCGCCGGCTCAAGCGCGAAAAGCGGGCGGCCATGACGGCGACGGCGCTCGCCCGGGCCGGCAGCGGGTCCGCGACCGCTGGCCCGACCATTTGAACGGACATCTTCGCGATGTCCGAGTCCCGGGCGCGCTGCGCGCGCTCCAACCGACAGGGGAGGTCGAGAAATGGCTGAAGAGAAGAACCGCAACGGGTTGCCCGACCCGGATCGCCGCGCAATGCTCGGCGGCAGCGCGAAGGCCGTCGCGCTCGCGGCGGGCGCCGGACTGCTGAGCAGCTGCGGCGAGAAGGCGCCGGCGCCGAAGCCGGAGACCGCGTCCGCGCCGCCGGCCGCTCCCGCTGCGGGAACTGCGGCACCGGCGCCGGCACCGACGCCTGCATCGTCCACGGCCGCGGCGATCGCGAAGACGCACGTCGGGCCGGGCGAGCTCGACGAGTACTACGTCTTCTTCTCCAGCGGCCAGTGCGGCGAGCTGCGCATCGTCGGGCTTCCGTCGATGCGCGAGCTGATGCGCGTGCCGGTGTTCAACCGATGCAGTGCCACCGGCTGGGGCCAGACCAACGAGAGCCTGAAGATCCTCACCGAGGGACTGACGCCGGAGACCCGCAAGTACCTCGCGTCGCGCGGCGGCACCTTCCTGAACGGCGACCTGCACCACCCGCACATGTCGTTCACCGACGGCACCTACGACGGTCGCTACCTGTTCATGAACGACAAGGCGAACACGCGCGTGGCCCGGGTTCGCTGCGACGTGATGAAGTGCGACAAGATCATCGAGCTGCCCAATCAGCATACGGTGCACGGGCTGCGCGTGCAGAAGTATCCGAAGACCGGCTACGTGTTCTGCAACGGCGAGGACGGGGTGCCGATTCCCAATGACGGCCACCACATTGCCGATCCGAAGGAATACCGCTACATGTTCACTGCGGTCGACGGTGAGACGATGAAGGTGGCCTGGCAGGTCATCGTGAACGGCAACCTCGACAACGTCGACTGCGACTACCAGGGCAAGTACGCGTTCGCCACCAGCTACAACTCGGAGGAGGGCGTGACGCTGGCCGAGAGCACGGCGGCCGAGCAGGACTGGGTGACGGTATTCAACCTGAAGCGCATCGAGGAAGCGGTCGCCAAGGGCGAGTTCAAGCGGATCGGCGGCGTGCCGGTGCTCGACGGCAGGAAGGGTTCGCCGTTCACGCGCTACATCCCGGTGCCGAACAGCCCGCACGGGATCAACACCGCGCCCGACGGCATCCACGTGGTCGCCAATGGCAAGCTGTCGCCGACCTGCACGGTGTTCGACGTTCGGCGCTTCGACGACCTGTTCGACGACAAGATCAAGCCGCGCGACACCGTCGTCGCCGAGCCCGAACTCGGACTCGGTCCGCTGCACACCGCGTTCGACGGGCGCGGCAATGCCTACACGACGCTGTTCATCGACAGCCAGATCTGCAAGTGGTCGATCGCCAAGGCGATCGAGAAGTTCAACGGCAAGGATGTCGATCCGATCATCCAGAAGCTCGACGTCCACTACCAGCCCGGCCACAACCACACGTCGATGGGACAGACGAAGGAGGCCGACGGCAAGTGGCTGATCTCGCTGAACAAGTTCTCCAAGGACCGGTTCCTGAACGTCGGCCCGCTGAAGCCCGAATGCGACCAGCTGATCGACATCTCGGGCGACAGGATGGTGCTGGTGCACGACTCGCCGAGCTTCGCCGAGCCGCACGACGCCACCATCGTGCACCGCTCGAAGGTCAACCCGATCAACATCTGGAAGCGCGACGACCCGATGTGGGAGGACGCGCGGCGCCAGGCCAAGGCCGACGGCGTCGACCTCGACACCGACTCGAAGGTCGTCCGCGACGGCCACAAGGTGCGCGTCTACATGTTCTCGATCGCGCCCACCTTCAGCATGACCGACTTCACCGTGAAGGAGGGCGACGAGGTCACCGTCTACGTCACCAATCGCGACCAGGTCCAGGACCTCACCCACGGGTTCACGATCGTCAACTACGGGATCGCGATGGAGATCGGCCCGCAGGCCACCTCGTCGGTCACCTTCAAGGCCGACCGGCCCGGCGTGTTCTGGTACTACTGCCAGTGGTTCTGCCACGCGCTGCACATGGAAATGAAGGGGCGCATGCTGGTCGAGCCGCGCCGGCGCTGACGCATGGCGATGCGTGGCGTCACGGCTGCGGTCGTGCTCGCGGCCGCTTGCGCGTGGCCGTCGCCGGCCGTTCTCGCGGCCACGCCGGACGCCGGCGCGCGCACCGCGGCGCCCGGCGAGCGCGTCGTGGCGCCCGGCGAGCCGATCCAGCCGCTGCTCGATGCGTTGCCGGCCGGCGCCACCGTGCGGCTGGCCCCGGGGCGCCACGCCGGCCCGCTGCGCATCGGCCGGCCGCTGGCGCTGCTGGGCGAGCCTGGCGCGGTGCTCGCGGGTCCGGGCGCCGGCAGCGTGGTGGTCGTCACGGCGCCCGACGTGCGCATCGAGGGCCTGGAGATCACCGGCTCGGGGCTCGACGTGCCGGCGATGGATTCGGCGATCCTGCTCGCGCAGACCGCCGAGCGCGCGCGCATCCGCTCGAACCGGCTGGTCGACAACCTGTTCGGCGTCTACGTCCACGGCGCGGCCGGCTCGTTGATCGAGAACAACCTCATCGTGGGGCGGCGCGACCTGCGGCTCTCCGAGGCCGGCAACGGCGTGTCGATCTGGAACGCGCCCGGTGCGCAGGTGATCGGCAATGCGATCAGCCGCGGGCGCGACGGCATCTTCGTGAAGACCAGCTCGCACAACCTCTTCGCGAACAACACCTTCGAGGACTTGCGCTTCGCGATCCACTACATGTACACGAACGACAGCCGCATCGTCGGCAACCGTTCGCGGCGCAACCACGTCGGCTGGGCGCTCATGTATTCCGACCGGCTGGAGATCCGCGGCAACGTCTCCGAAGACGACCGCGACCACGGCCTGATGCTCAATTCGACCAACCGCTCGCAGGTGATCGGCAACGTCGTGCGCCGCGGGCGAGAGAAATGCGTGTTCGTCTACGCCGCGAACGGCAACCTGCTGAAGGACAACTGGTTCGAAGGGTGCCCGATCGGCATCCACTTCACTGCGGGCTCCGAAGGCAACACGATGACCGGCAACGCCTTCGTCGGCAACCGCAACCAGGTGAAGTACGTCGGCACGCGCTATCTCGACTGGGCGCACGAGGGGCGCGGCAACTACTGGAGCGACAACCCGGCCTTCGACCTCGACGGCGACGGCATCGCCGACCGCCCGTACCGGCCGAACGACGTGATGGACGCGATCCTCTGGACGCTTCCGGCGGCCAAGGCGCTGGTCAACAGCCCGGCCGTCCAGATGGTGCGCTGGGCGCAGGCGCGCTTTCCGGCGCTCTATCCGGGCGGCGTCGTCGACAGCGCGCCGCTGATGCGTCCGGTCGCGGTGCCGCCGCCTGCATCGCCATGACGATCGTCGCGCAGTGGAGCTCGGTCACGAAGCGCTATCGGGGCGTGACCGCGGTCGAGGATGTCTCGCTCGGGCTCGAGGCGGGGCAGGTGACCGCGCTGGTCGGACACAACGGCGCGGGCAAGACCACGCTGATCAAGCTGCTGCTCGGGCTGATCAGGCCGACCACGGGCAGCGTGCGGATTTCCGGCATCGACCCCGCAGGCAGCCGCGGGGCCGAGGCACGGCGCACGATCGGCTTCCTTCCCGAGAGCGTCGCGTTCCATGGCGCCATGACCGGCCGCGAGCTGATGGCCTTTCACGCCCGGCTCAAGGGCGAGCCGTGCCGCGACAACGCCGCGCTGCTCGAGCGGGTCGGCATCGCGCACGCGGCGAACCGGCGCGTGGCGACGTACTCTAAGGGCATGCGGCAACGCCTCGGCATCGCGCAGGCGCTGATCGGCGCGCCGCGCCTGTTGCTGTTCGACGAGCCGACCAGCGGGCTCGACCCGGCCTCGCGCAGCGACGTCTACCGGATGATCGACGCGCTTCGGGCCGGCGGCGCCACCGTGCTGGTGTCCACGCACGCGCTGGCCGAGGTGCAGGACCGCGTCGACCGCGCCGCGATCGTGCACCGTGGACGCCTGCTGGCCGCCGGCACGCTCGCGGACTTGCGCCGCGGCGCGGCGGCCGAGGCGCGCATTCGCGTGCGCGTGCGGCCGTCCGCGACCGGCCAGGTGCTCGCCGGTCTTCCCGACGGCGTGCGCTGCGCCGAACGCGGCGACGCGTCGCTGACGCTGGAAGTCGCGGCCGCCGCGAAGATGCCGGTGCTGCGCGCGCTGGCGCAGGCTGGCGAACTGGTGGAAGACGTCGAGACCGCAGCGCCCGGCTTGCAGGAGCTCTACGATCGCCTCGTCGGCGCCGCGGGAGAGCCGGCGTGAACGCACTCGTGATCGCCGCACAGGAGATCCGCGTCGGCATGCGCAACCGCTGGGTGCTGGCGACCACCGTGCTGATGGCCGCGCTCGCGCTGTCCCTGGTGCTGCTCGGCAGCGCGCCCACCGGCACCGTGAAGACCGATCCGCTCGCCGTCACCGTCGTGAGCCTCGCGAGCCTCACCATTTTCCTGGTGCCGCTGATCGCGCTGCTGCTTTCGTTCGACGCGATCGTCGGCGAGCAGGAGCGCGGCACGCTGATGCTGCTGTTGTCGTATCCGGTGGCGCGCTGGCAGGTGGTCGTCGGCAAGTGCCTCGGGCAGGCCGCGATCCTCGCGGTGGCGACGGTGATCGGCTATGGCGCTGCCGCTGCCGCCCTCGGCCTGAAGGCAGGGGTCGGGCCGCACGCCTGGTTGGACTACGCGGCGATGGTGCTCACGTCGATCATGCTCGGCGCCTCGTTCGTGTCGCTGGGCTGCCTCGCCAGCACGCTGGTGCACGAGCGGGCGACTGCCGCCGGGATCGCGGTCGGCCTCTGGCTGTTCTTCGTGCTGATCTACGACACCGCGCTGCTCGGCGTGCTCGTCGCCGACCAGGGTCGCATCGTGAACTCGTCGGTGCTCGACGCGCTGCTGCTGCTCAACCCCGCCGACGTCTACCGGCTGTTCAACATGACCGCCAGCCACGCGGTGTCGGTCTACAGCGGGATGGCCGGCCCCGGAGATCCGGCGTCGTTTCCGGCGCCGGTGTTCCTGGCGGTGCTTGCCGCCTGGATCGTGGTGCCGATGGCGATCGCGATCGTCGCGTTCAGGAGCAGGCCGCTGTGAACCCGTCGCGTGCGATGCGGGTCGCAGTCGTCGTCGTGGCGCTCGCCGCCGCGGCCGGTTGCGACCGACGCTCCGCGCAGGCACCCCGGCCGTCGCCCTCCGAGGTGCTGGCCGAGGCCACCGGCTACTACTGCGGCATGCGCCTGGCCGAGCACGAGGGTCCGAAGGGCCAGGTGTACCTGGCCAGTCGCAGCGAGCCGATCTGGTTCTCGTCGGTGCGCGACACGATCGCGTTCCTGCGGGCGCCGGACGAGCCGCGCGACATCGTCGCGGTCTACGTCAACGACATGGGCCGGTCGGCTCACTGGCAGCAGCCCGATCGCGGCGCCTGGGTCGACGCCAGGCAGGCCTGGTTCGTGATCGAGAGCCAGGCGCGCGGCGGCATGGGCGCGCCCGAAGCGGTGCCGTTCTCCGAACAGGCCGCGGCCGAAAAGTTCCGCGCTTCGCAGGGCGGTCGCGTGGTCCGACTCGACCAGATCCCGGACGACTACCTGTTCGGCTTGCCCGGGCAGCAGGCCGACGCGCCGGCCGCAGCAACGCATTGAGGAGAGCAGCCATGGCCGATCGCCGACGCTTCCTGTCGATCGTGGCCGCCTGCGCGGCGGCAGCGCCGTTCGCCGGCGCACGCGCCGCCGCCACCACCGCCGCCGCCGCGGCCGCCGAGCCCGCCGAGCCCGCCGAGGCCGTCGCCTGGCGGGGAACGGCGATGGGCGCGCTCGCGTCGATGACGCTGGTTCACCCCGACCGCGAGAAGGCGCGGGCGCTCGTGCAGCGCTGCGTCGACGAGATCGACCGGCTCGAGTCGGTGTTCAGCCTGTACCGCCCCGAGTCGTCGCTGTCGCGACTGAATGCCGTCGGCGAATTGCGCGACCCGCCGCTCGAGCTGGTCGAACTGCTGTCGCAGAGCCTGGACCTCGCGCGATCGAGCGGCGGTGCTTTCGACCCGACGGTGCAGCCGCTCTATCGGCTCTACGCCGCGCACTTCGCGCGGCCCGGCGCACCCGCCGCGGGGCCGTCGCCGGCGGCGATCGCCGACACCCTGAAGAAGGTGGGGTTCGCCGGCGTCGAGCTTCGTGCCGATCTCGTCCGGTTGCACCGCCCCGGCATGGCGATCACGCTGAACGGCATCGCGCAGGGCTTCGTGACCGACCGCGTGGCCGACCTGCTGCGCGATGCGGGTCTCGTGAACCTGATGATCGACCTCGGCGAGGCGCGCGCGCATGGCCGCAGCGCCCGCGGCGATGCGTGGCGCGCCGCGATCGCCGATCCGCGCCGGCCCCGGCGCGCATTGCTCGAACTGCCGATGGGCGACGACGCGGGTGCGTGGCCGGCGCTGGCCACGTCGGCCGGGTACGGCACTCTCTTCGGAACCGATCCGCGCATCCACCACCTGTTCGACCCCGGCACGGGCCGCAGCGCGAACCGTTATCTGTCGGTCTCGGTCGCGGCGCCGCGCGCCGCCGTGGCCGACGGTCTTTCCACCGCGTTGTCGGTCATGCCTGCCGGGCGCACCGCTGCGCTGCTCGCAGCCTATCCGTCGGCGCGCGCCTGGTTCGTCCAGCCGGATGGGCGGGTCGCGGTGCTCGGCCGCGGTGCGCGGGCCGACGGCGTCGGATAGCGGGGCGAGACCTGCCCGGCATCGGCGAAGCTGCTGTCCATCGCCACGGCCGATGAGCGGATTGTCTCGCCAGAGCCGGAAAGACTACACTGCTCGGCGACATCGTCATGGAAGAGATCAAGGAGAGCGTGGTGCCCGATCTGCCCGAAACGCGGGCGCACGCATGACGGCCGTCGCGGCGCGGCAGGCCGCGCGGATCGAGGTGATCGCGCCGTCGGGCGCACACCTGTCGGTCGAAGCCTTCGACGCGGCCGTGTCCGCGCTGCGCGCGCGCGGCCATTCGGTGCGCTGCGACGTGCCGCGCGAGGGCTGGCAGCGCTTCTCGGACACCGACGACGCCCGCCTCGAGCAGGTTCACCGCGCCGCGCGCGCGAAGGACGTCGACGTGGTGATGATCGCGCGCGGCGGCTACGGGCTGTCGCGCCTGCTCGACCGCATCGACTGGGCGTTGGTCGCCGCTTCGGCCACGCGCGGCATGCGCTGGGTCGGCTACAGCGACTTCACCGCGTTCCAGCTCGCGCTGCTGGCGCGCACCGGTGCCCGCAGCTTTGCCGGCCCGGGCGTGAGCGGCGACTTCGGCGTGGCCACGCCCGACGCGTTCATGCTCGCGCACTTCGACGCGCTGGTCGAAGGCCGGCTGCTGCCGGTCGAGTGGACCGAGGCGCATCCGGCGGGCGCTCCGGCCGTCGCCGAGCCCATCGACGGCACGCTGTGGGGCGGCAACCTGTCGCTGGTCGCGGGCCTGGTGGGCACGCCCTTCCTGCCCGCTGTCGAAGATGGACTGCTCTTCCTCGAGGACGTCTCCGAGCATCCGTACCGCGTCGAGCGGATGCTGCACCAGCTGCTCTATGCAGGCGTGCTGTCGCGCCAGCGCGCGATCGTGCTCGGCGCGTTCACCGACTGGAAGCCCGCGCCGCACGACAACGGCTACGACCTCGGCGCGGTCGTCGATTACTTCCGTTCGCGCCTGCAGGTGCCGATCGTGACCGGCCTGCCGTTCGGGCACGTGCCGCGCAAGGCGGTGCTGGCCGTGGGCGAGCGTTACCGGCTCGAGTCGGCCGACGCGGGCTGGCGCCTCGCGCCGGTCGACGCGGCCGGGTCCGCCTAGTCGATCTTCGCCCCAGATGCCTTGACCACCTTCGCCCACTTGGCGATCTCGGACTCGATGTACTTCGAGAACTCCTCGGGCGTGTCGGCCACCGGGTCGGCGCCCTGTCCGAGCAGCTTCTCGCGCACGTCGGGGCGGGCCCAGGCCTTGGCGATCGCGTCGCGCGTCTTGTCGACGATCTCCTTCGGCGTGCCGGCCGGCGCCACCAGGCCGAACCACGAGCTCGCCTCGTAGCCCGGCACGCCGGCCTCGGCGACGGTGGGCACGTCGGGCAGCGCTGCCGCGCGCTTGGCGCTGGTCACCGCGAGCGCGCGCAGTTTCCCGGCCTTGATCTGCGGCATCGCCGAAGGCAGGTTGTCGAACATCACCTGCGTCTGGTTCGCGAGCAGGTCGGCGATCGCCGGCGCGCTGCCGCGGTACGGGATGTGCGTCATGAACGTGCCGGTCATCGACTTGAACAGCTCGGCCGACAGGTGGATCGACGTGCCGTTGCCCGAGGACGCGTAGTTCAGCTTGCCCGGGTTGGCCTTGAGCAGCGCGATCAACTCCTTCACCGAGTTCGCCTTGACCGACGGGTGCACCACGATGACGTTGGGCACCAGTGCGAGCAGCGTCACCGGCGTGAAGTCCTTGACCGGGTCGTAGCTCAGCTTGCTGTACAGCGACTTGTTGATGCCGTGCGTGCCGACCGTGCACACCAGCATCGTGTAGCCGTCGGGCGCCGAGCGCGCGACCGCCTCCGCGCCGATATTGCCGCCGGCGCCGCCGCGATTCTCGACGACGGTCGTCGCGTTCAGCGCCTTGGCGACTTCGTCCGCGGCGATCCGGCCGATGATGTCGGTCGTGCCGCCGGGCGGGAACGGCACGACGAAGCGGATCGGCTTGTTCGGCCAGCCCTGCTGGGCGAGGGCGCCCGAGGCGACCGGAAGCATCGCAGTGCCGGTGGCGGCTGCGGCGCCGAGCGTGAAGCGGCGGCGGGTGATCGGTTCTGACATCGCGGTGGCTCCTTCTGCGGGGTGGGTGGGGTCGAGGCCGGTCAGGGTGTGGCCGACGAGGGTGTGGCCGATGAGGGGCGCGTATCGATGCGATTCTCCTCGACCGCGTGGCAGGCGGCCACCCCGCTGTCGTCGATCGCCTTCAGCACCGGCCGCTCGCGCCGGCAGCGCTCGTCCACCCACGGGCAGCGCGGGTGGAACGCGCAGCCGCCGGGCGGGGCGAGCGGATTGGGCACTTCGCCGGCCACCGGCGTGCGCGCGCGCCCGGTCATCGCGATGTCGGGGATCGCGTCGAGCAGCATGCGCGTGTACGGATGCCGCGGCGCCGCGAACAGGGTGCGCTTGGGGGCGAGCTCGACGATGCGCCCGAGGTACATCACGCCGACGCGGTCGCTCACGTGATGCACGACCGCGAGGTTGTGCGAGATGAACAGGTAGGTGAGCCCTTCCTGGCGCTGCAGCTCGCGCATCAGGTTCAGCACCTGCGCCTGCACCGACACGTCGAGCGCCGATGTCGGCTCGTCGCAGACCAGGAACTCGGGCTTCGACGCGAGCGCGCGCGCGATCGAGATGCGCTGGCGCTGCCCACCGGAGAACTGGTGCGGGAACTTCGCCGCGTCGCGCTCGGCCAGCCCGACGTGGCGCAGCAGTTCGCCGACCCGTTCGCGGATCGCGTCTTCGCCATCGACGAGGCGGTGCACGCGGATCGGCTCGGCGACGATCTCCGAGACCTTCCAGCGCGGGTTCAGGCTGGCGTAGGGATCCTGGAAGATCATCTGCATCCGCCGCCGCTGCGCGGCGTTGTGCGCCCCGCGCAGCTGCGACAGGTCGTGCCCGTCGAAGCGCACGGTGCCGCGCGTGGGCGCGTACAGCCCCACCAGCATCCGCGCCACGGTCGACTTGCCGCAGCCCGATTCGCCGACCAGCCCAAGCGTCTCGCCGCGCGCGATCGCGAAGCTCACGTCGTCGACCGCGCGCAGCAGCAATCGCGGCTTGCGCTCGAGCACGCGCTCGAGCCACGGCGCCGAGACGTCGAACGTCCTGGCGATGCCGTCGACTTCGACCAGGGGCGCGGCGCCGGCCGCGTTCACGTCGGCTGCTCCGATACGCAGCGCCGACTTCGGCGTGCGATGCACGTGAGGTTGGCGCGTGCAAAGGCGCGGGCGGCAGTGCGCGCCGCCTGCGCCTTTGCAGGAAGCGTCGTGGCGTTCGCGAGAAGCGTGCCCGTTTAGCGCTCGAGCGCCACCGACGCATCGAGAGCGGCAGGCAGCGGCTGGGCGGGGCGCGGCGCAAGGGGGCCCGGCGCTTCGGGGCGATGTCGGCGGCGCCGAGCAGCGCAGCCTCGGGGTCGGCGCGCGAAGCGCGCTTCGTACTTCTGACTCGCGGCGATTGTCTGAGCGGAGCTCGCGTAGCGAGCGCAGCGAGTTTCGCCGCGCGACCCCGAGGCGAGCAGCGGAGGGCAGTCGGTGCGAAGCACCGACCGCCGTCGTCATCGCCCCGAAGCGCCGGGCCCCCTTGCGCCGTGCCCCGCCCAGCCGCTGCCTGCCGCGACGCGACTAGCTTGGAACGAATCGCGGGCTGCGTCACGTCAGCACGCCTCCGCCGGCGCCGCTGCCGCATCGTGCAGCCAGCACGCCGCGAGCGAGGCGCCCGCTTCGCGCAACTCGGGCCGACGCTCGCGGCACACCGGCATCGCCTGCGGGCAGCGCGGGTGGAACGCGCAGCCGCGCGGGATCGCGTCCAGGCGCGGCATCGCGCCGTCGATCTGCGCGAGCCGATCGCGCTCGTCCGAGATCGACGGAATCGAGCCCATCAGCCCGGCCGTGTACGGATGCTGCGGTCGGTGGATCACGTCGGCGACCGGCCCGATCTCGGCGAGGCGGCCCGCGTACATCACCGCCACCCGGTCGGCGACCTCGGCGATCACGCCCATGTCGTGCGTCACCAGCATCACCGCGGTGCCGTGTTCGCGGCACAGCCGGTCGAGCAGCGCAATGATCTGCGCCTGGATCGACACGTCGAGCGCGGTGGTCGGCTCGTCGGCGACGACGAGCTTCGGGTTCGCGGCCAGCGCCAGCGCGATCACTACCCGCTGGCGCATCCCGCCCGAGAACTGGTGCGGATAGTGGTCGATGCGCGCGTCGGCCGCCGGGATGCCGGTCGCCTGCAGCAGCTCGATCGCGCGCGCGCGCGCCTGCTCGCGGCCAAGGCCCAGGTGTAGCGTGATCGTCTCGACCAGCTGGCGGCCGATCGTGTAGAGCGGATTGAGCGAGGTGAGCGGGTCCTGGAAGATCGCGCCGATCTCGCGGCCGCGCAGCTTTCGCATCGCTTCGGCGGGCAGGTCGTCGATGCGCCGGCCCGACAGCAGGATCTCGCCGCCGGCGATGCGCCCCGGCGGCTCGAGCAGGCCGATGATCGCCGCGCCGGTCAGCGACTTGCCGGCACCCGACTCGCCGACCACGCCCAGCACCTCGCCCGGTGCGATCGAGAAGGACACGTCGTCGATCGCGACCAGCGTGCCGCGCCGGGTAGGGAATTCGACGCGCAGGTTGCGGACCTCGAGCAGCGGCGCGGCGTTCATCGAAGCTTCGGATTGAGCGCGTCGCGCAGCCAGTCGCCGAGCAGGTTCACCGACATGCATAGCAGCACCAGCGCCAGGCCCGGGAAGACCACCAGCCACCACTCGCCAGAGTAGAGGAAGTTGTTTCCGTTGTTGATCATCGTACCCAGCGACGGCGAGGTCGGCGGCACCCCGACGCCGAGGAACGACAGCGTCGCCTCGGTGATGATCGCCTGCGCGACGTTGATCGTCGCGATCACGAGCACTGGCCCGAGCACGTTCGGCAGCACGTGCCCGGTCATGATCCGCCACGGCCTCACGCCGATCACGCGCGCCGCCTGCACGTACTCGCGGTTCTTCTCGACCAGCGTCGAGCCGCGCACCGTGCGCGCGTACTGCACCCAGTTCGCGAGCCCGATCGAGCCGACCAGCACCGCGATGGCGAGCCAGTCGTTGTGCACGTCGCGCGGCAGGATCGCACGCGCCGATCCGTCGATCAGCAGCGCGATCAGGATCGCCGGGAACGACAGCTGCACGTCGGCCACGCGCATGATGAACGCGTCGAGCCGCCCCCCGACGTAGCCCGACAGCAGCCCGAGCCCGACGCCGAGCAGCATCGCCAGCAGCACGGAAGCCACGCCGACCAGCAGCGAGATCCGCGACCCGTAGAGGATCGTCGACAGCACGTCGCGCCCCTGGTCGTCGGTGCCGAACACGAACGACCAGTTGCCCTCGTCCTGCCAGACCGGCGGCAGCAGCGAATCGTTCAGCGACAGCGTGGCGAGATCGAACGGCTGGTGCGGCGCCACCCACGGCGCCAGCACCGCGCCCACGATCATCACCAGCGCCACCACCGCCGCCCCGATCGCCACCGGGCTCGTGCGAAAGCTGTACCAGAGGTCGCTCGCGAAGAACCGCCGCAGCGCGCCAGGCGGCTGCGCGATCGAAGTCGCGCCGCCGCCGTCTGCCGCGGAGTTGCGGCCATCGACACTCATCGCCCACACCTGGCGGGTGCGAGGGCCTCGAGGCATCGCGGGCATGCGACGCGGGGTGGCGCCAGCGGCGTTGCGACGGCGCGTGAGCGCGGGCCCGGGGGAGACGCGCGCCGGGCCCGCG
>CALMSQ010000256.1:0-2277 GCA_937872345.1 uncultured Burkholderiales bacterium
GCCGACACCTCGACGATCTCGTAGCGCTCGGGCGCCTCGCCGAGTGCGTCCAGCGACGCGAGCAGTTCGGCGGCCAGGGCCCCGGAGCCCGCGCCGAACTCGACGATTCTCGGCGGCACCGAACCGAACCAGTGCGCGCACTGGGCCGCCACGCATTGGCCGAACAGCGGCGAAATCTCGGGCGCCGTGACGAAGTCGCCCTCGGCGCCGAACTTGCGGCTGCCCGCCGCGTAGTAGCCGAGGCGCGGCTCGTAGAGCGCCAGCGCCATGTACCGGTCGAAGCCGATCCAGCCGCCGGCGCGCTCGATCGCATCGGTGATCCGCGCGACGAGCTCGCGCGACGCCTGCGCGGCCTGCTCGGGCGGCGCGGGCAGCGCGTCGCCGGTCGCCGCGCGCGGGCCCGCGCCCTCAGCGGGGCGCATCGGCGCGACCCTCGGCCGGCGCCTGCCCGGCGAGGAGCTCGTCGATCCGGCGATCCTTGCGCTGCCAGAGGTCGTGCAGCCACGCCTGGACCCGCTTGCGCAGCTTCGAGTCGGCCATGAAGTTGCCGCTGGAGAACTCCGCCGGGATCGGGTGCCTGTCGACGCGCACCACGATGCGCTCGACGTCTCCGCGCAGGAACTGCCAGAAGCTCGGCGCGCCCCCGGGATAGACGATCGTCACGTCGATCATCGAGTCGAACCTGTCGCCCAGCGCATTGAGCGACAGCGCGAGCGCGCCGGCCTTCGGCTTGAGCAGGTGCCGGTACGGCGAGTGCTGCGCGGCGTGCTTTTCGGCCGTGAAGCGCGTGCCCTCGACGAAGTTCATCACGCTGGTCGGAAGCAGCGCGAACTTCGCGCAGGCGCGCCGCGTGGTCTCGAGGTCTTCGAGGCGCTTCTCGGGATGCTTCCTGAGGTACTGCTCGGAGTGCCGGCGCATGAACGGGAAGTCGAGCGCCCACCAGGCCAGCCCCATCACCGGCACCCAGATCAGCTCGTGCTTCAGGAAGAACTTCAGCAGCGGGATGCGCCGGTTGAACAGGTGCTGCAACACGAAGATGTCGACCCAGGTCTGGTGGTTCGCGCAGACCATGTACCAGCCGCGATACTCGAAGCCGTCGAGCCCCTCGACGTCCCAGGCCGTGCGCTGCGTGAGCCGCATCCAGCCGCTGTTGCCCGCGATCCAGCGCGTGGCGATGCCGTTGAGCACCGGATCGATCGCGGCGCGCACCGCCCGGAACGGCAACGCCAGCTTCACCAGCGCCAGCGCGAACAGCAGCAGGCACCAGAACAGCGTGTTGACGACCAGCATCAGGATCGCCACGACCCCGCGCGCGGCCGCAGGAAGGAAGCTCAGCATGCTCGCCAATGCCCTTGGGGCTCCACGATGATGCGGCGATCGTACCAGCCCGGCCCGCTGCCCGGATGGATTAAACTGCCCACGCTCGATTCCCCCTCGACATGAAACCCGACTGCGTCGTCCTCGTCACGGGCGCGGCCCGGCGCGTCGGCGCCGAGGTCGCGCGCCACCTGCACGCCCTGGGCTGCAGCGTCGTGCTGCACTATCGGCACTCGGCCGACGAAGCCAACCGGCTGGCTTCGTCGCTGAACGCCGCGCGCGAGAACTCGGCGCTGGCGCTCGCCGCCGACCTCTCGAGCGCGCACGAGTGCGCGCGGATGGTCACCGAAGCGGCGCACTGGAAGAACCGGCTCGACGCGCTGGTGAACAACGCGTCGAGCTTCCACCGCACGCCGATCGGCAGCATCGACGAGCGGCAGTGGTCGGAACTCGTCGACGGCAACCTGAAGGCCGCGGTGTTCGTCAGCCAGGCCGCAGTGCCCTGGCTGCGCCTGCGCGGC
Organism: uncultured Burkholderiales bacterium; assembly: GCA_937872345.1. Classification (GTDB taxonomy): domain Bacteria; phylum Pseudomonadota; class Gammaproteobacteria; order Burkholderiales; family Burkholderiaceae_E; genus Zeimonas. The sequence continues at coordinate 1,839 of CALMSQ010000256.1, forward strand.
GGCGCGATCGTCAACGTCTGCGACGTGCACACCGAGCGCCCGCTGCCGCAGTTCTCCGTGTACACCGCGGCCAAGGCGGGCATCGTGGCGCTGACCCGCGCGCTCGCGCTCGAGCTGGCGCCGCAGGTCCGCGTCAACGCGGTGTCGCCGGGTTCGCTCGACTGGCCCGAGACGCCGGTCTTCAGCGACGAGGAGCGTCGCGCCGGCGAGGCGGCGATCCCGCTCGGGCGGCTGGGCACCGGACACGACATCGCGCGCGCGATCGAGTTCCTGCTGTTCGGCAACGACTACGTGACCGGCCACGTGCTCGACGTCGACGGCGGCGCGAGCCTGGTGTCGCACTGGATCGAGCCGCGCTGAGGCGCGCTCCCGCACTCCCGACCGGACCATCATGCAAGACACCTATCACGACTGCTATCGCATCCTCGTCCAGGACATC
>CALMSQ010000257.1:0-3098 GCA_937872345.1 uncultured Burkholderiales bacterium
GAAATGGCGCGTCGTGCGGCGCCGCTCCATCGTCCGGTAGAACGCCTCGGCCCGGGCGAGCATCTGCGCCTCGTCGATGCGGGTGTAGCCGGGCAGCGGCACGAAGCGCGGCTCCGGCAGGTGCTTAGTCAGCGCCTTGTATGCGGGTTCGGCCGATGGCGTCGGTTCGAGATGGGCCGGGGGGTCGCTGGATCGGTGGGGCATGGTAGCGGCGTCGGGCGAGGCGGTGCGTGCGGGGTGCCCAGTATCGCGCGGGCCGCGGTGCGGCGCATCGACTTACAATGCAGGCGTGCCCGCTGCCGTGACGCCGCAGGGCATCGACGCGAGGGCTGACGAGCGGCGCGATGGCGGTATCCGACAAGCAGCAGATCCGTTTCTGCACGGCTGCCGACGGCACGCGGATCGCCTACGCGACGGTCGGCTCGGGCCCGCCGCTGGTGCGCGCCTCGCACTGGCTCAGCCACCTCGAGTTCGACTGGGAGAGCCCGGTCTGGCGGCCGTGGCTCACCGAGCTTTCGCGGGGCCGCACCCTGGTCCGCTACGACGACCGTGCCAGCGGGCTGTCCGACTGGGACGTCGCGGACATTTCGTTCGACAGCTGGTTCGCGGACCTCGAAGCGGTGGTGTCCGCGGCCGGACTGGCGCGTTTCGCGCTGTTCGGCATGTCGCGCGGCGCGCCGCTGGCGATCGCGTACGCCGTGCGCCATCCGCAGCGGGTCAGCCACCTGGTGCTCGCCGGCGGCTTCGCGCGCGGGCGCTGCCGTCGCGGCCAGCCGCAGCAGGCCGACGAGATGCGCCTCGAGCTCGACCTGGTTCGCATGGGCTGGGGACGGGAGAACCCGGCGTTCCGGCGTCACTTCACCAGCCAGTTCCTGCCGGACGGCGGCCTCGAGCAGATCCGCTGGTTCGACGACTTGCAGCGCGTCTCGGCATCGCCCGAGAACGCCGCCCGGATCATCGAAGCCTCCAGCCGCATCGACGTGGTCGGCCTGCTGCCGCAGGTGAAGGTGCCGACGCTGGTGCTGCACGCGCGCGGCGACGCGCGCATCCCGTTCGAGGAGGGGCGCCTGCTCGCGAGCGGCATCCCGGGTGCGCGCTTCGTTCCGCTCGACGGCACGAACCACGTGCTGCTCGAAGGCGAGCCTGCGTGGACGAGGTTCTGGCACGAGGTCCACGGATTCCTCGGCAGCGGCGAGGCCGCCGCCGCGGCCCGGCCGACGAAGGCCCTGCCGGCGCTCACCGGCCGCGAGCGGCAGGTGCTCGAATTGCTGGCGCGCGGGCTCGCGAACGACGAGATCGCCGAGCGGCTCGGCATCGCGGCCAAGACGGTGCGCAACCAGGTGAGCGCGATCTTCGACAAGTTGCAGGTCTCGACGCGGGCGCAGGCCATCGTCTGCGCCCGCGAGGCGGGGCTGGGCAGCCAGGAGTAGCCGCGCCCGGGACGCCTGTCCCGGTTTCGCTCCACTTCGTCCGCGCCGGGGGTCCCGGCGGCGTCGGCGGACGGGACGCCCGGCTCATGCGACCCGGGACACCGGCAGGTTCAAATCGCACTCATCGGCGACGCCATTGGGGCGCGCAGGAGTTTCGCGATGAACCTGGATCCGTTCGACCCGCTGATCGACCTCGACTTCAACGGCACGCTCGAGTTGCACGACGCGCTCGACACCGAGGTGGTCTGCGTGAGCGGCCTACTGTGGGTGATCGAGCCATCGCTCGGCGGCGGCCGCATCCTGCGAGCGGGCGAGTCGTACGCGATCCGCCGCAACGGCCGCGCGCTGGTCACCGCGCTCGAGCCGAGCCTGGTGTGCGCGGTCGAGCCGCCCGCCGAGTCCGTCGCATCGACCCGCCAACGAGGAATCCGCCATGCGGCTCGCATTGAGTAGATCCCGGCTCGTGATCGATCCGACCTACGCAGCCCTGGCGCTGACGGCGTTGTTGTGGTCGTGCAACTTCGTCATCGGCCGCGCCGTGCGCGGCGACGTCACGCCGGTGACGATGAACTTCCTGCGCTGGGCGATCGCGCTGGCCGTCCTGTTGCCGTTCACGCTGGGCGACATTCGCGCCCACCGCGCAGTGCTGCTCGATCACTGGAAGCTGCTCGCGATGCTCGGACTGACCGGCATCGCGTCGTTCCAGACGCTCTGCTACGTGGCACTGCGGACGACGACGGCCGTCAACGCGGTGCTGTTGCTGTCGCTCGCGCCGCTCGCGATCGTGTTCGTGTCCTGGCTCGCGCTCGGCGAGCGCGTGACGCGCCGGCAGGGGCTCGGCCTGGCGGTCTCGTCCGCAGGGGCCGCGGTGCTCGTCGTGCACGGCGACCTGGCGACCCTGATGACGCTGCAGTTCGAGGTCGGCGATCTCTGGATGCTCGTCGCGGTCGGCCTCTGGGCCGCCTATTCGGTGCTGCTCAGGCGACGTCCGCCCGAGGTGCCGCCGCTCGCCGTGCATGCCTGCTCGGTGCTGGCCGGCACGCTCTGGATGCTGCCGTTGTTCGCGTGGCAGTCGGGTAGCGGGGTGGCCCTGCCCGCGAGCGCCGGCGCATGGGCTGCGGTCGCGTTCATCGCCGTGTTCTCGTCGGCGCTCGCGCACGCGCTGTGGGTGCGCGGCGTGGCGGCCATCGGCCCGCGCCGGGCCGGTGTCTTCATCCACCTGATGCCGCTGTTCGGCGCGACGCTGGCGGTGGCCTTTCTCGGCGAGGCGCTCGGCGGCTTCCACGTGGCGGGTGCGGCGCTCGTGATGTGCGGGGTGTTCCTGGCAGGCGGGCGGTAGTCGGCCGGCTCCTCTGCTACGCTGGGGCGTTCGCGCTTTCGCCGGCGGCGAGGCGCGCGAGGAGCGACGATGAACGCGTCAGCGGCCACGATCCAGCCCGCGGTCTTCTACGGGCACGGCAGCCCGATGAACACGCTCGAGGCGAACCGGCACACCGAGGCCTGGCGCCGCAGCGGCGCCATGGGCCCGCGACCGCGCGCGATCCTCGCGATCTCGGCGCACTGGTACGTCGGCGAGTCCGCGGTGACGGCAATGGCCCGCCCGCGCACGATCCACGACTTCTACGGCTTTCCCCCCGAACTGCACGCCTTCGACTATCCGGCGCCGGG
>CALMSQ010000258.1:0-3777 GCA_937872345.1 uncultured Burkholderiales bacterium
AGTTCACCCGGCGCTGCGCGTAGATCGTCAGCCCGTAGAGCACGCCGCGCTCGCTGGCCACCGCGTGGCCGGCGCTCTTCGACCACGCCGGATCCGACCAGCTGCGCTGGATCAGGTGGGCGCCGGCGCGCTCGACCCACGCGGGCTCGATGCGCGCGACGGTTCGCGCATACAGCCGCCCGGTGTCGACCATCTCGGCCGCCATCAGCCACCGCGGCTGCTTCCTCGCGAGCGCGGAGCCGGGGTGGATCGCGAACTTCGTCTGGTGGGTACCCGCGTACTGGGCGTCGTCGGGCGCCTTGAAGCCGAGATTGCCGAGCAGGCCGGCGAGCAGCGCCTGGTGGATCGACTCGTAGGTCGCCGGCCGCGTGTTGCTGCGCCACTTCAGCGCGCGCACCGCGTCGGCGAGCTGGGCGTGCACGTCGGCCCACTCGCGCAGCCGGCGCGTCGACAGGAACTCGCGCTCGAGCCGCTGCGCGAGCTTGCGGTTCGATTCCTTGTCCGCCTGGGCCTGCGCCCAGTAGTCCCACAGCTTCACGTACGAGACGAAGTCGGACTTTTCGTCGGCGAAGCGCCGATGCGACTGGTCGGCCGCCTGCTGCGCGTCGATCGGGCGCTCGCGCGGGTCCTGCGCCGACAGGGCGGCCGCGATCAGCGAGACCTCGCGCAGGCAGTCGAGATCGCGCGCGGCGAGCAGCATCCGGCCGATGCGCGGGTCGACCGGCAGCAGCGAGAGCTGCCGCCCCACCTCGGTGAGCTGCTGCGCCGAGTCGACGGCGCCCAGCTCGTGAAGCAGTGCGTAGCCGTCGGCGATCGCCTTGCGCGGCGGTGGGTCGAGGAACGGGAACTCCTCGACGTCGACCAGCCGAAGCGCCTTCATCCGCAGGATCACCGCGGCCAGCGAAGAACGCAGGATTTCGGGGTCGGTGAAGCGCGGCCGCTTCGCAAGATCGGCCTCGTCGTAGAGCCGGATGCAGACGCCGTCGGCGACGCGCCCGCAGCGCCCGGCGCGCTGGCTGGCGGCCGCCTGCGAGATCGGCTCGACCTGCAACTGCTCGACCTTGCCTCGGTACCGATAGCGCTTGACGCGGGCCAGACCGGGGTCGACCACGTAGCGGATGCCGGGCACCGTGAGCGAGGTCTCGGCCACGTTGGTCGCCAGCACGATGCGCCGCCCGCCCGAGCCGGCGAACACGCGTTGCTGTTCGGCCGCCGAGAGCCGCGAATACAGCGGCAGGATCTCGATCGCTCCGCGCGACCACGGCGAGCCGGTGCGCGACGCAGTCTCGCGCGCGTGCAGCCTGCGCAGGTGCTCGGCGACGTCGCGGATCTCGCGCTCGCCCGGAAGGAACACCAGCACGTCGCCGGGCGCCTCGCGCCACAGCGTCTCGATCGCCTCGTCGATCCGCGACGGCAGGTCCGACTCGTCGTCGTCGTCGCGGTGCGTGTCGTCGAAGCCCTGGTAGCGGATCTCGACCGGGTACAGCCGGCCCGAGACCTCGATGACCGGCGCGGGCTCGATCCGGTCGCGGGCCTCTTCACCGATGGCGGCGGGTGCTCCGTCGGCCGGCCCAGCCCCCGCCGCAGCGCCGATGCGCCTGCCGAAATGCCATGCGAAGCGCTCGGCGTCGATCGTCGCCGACGTGATGACCAGCTTCAGGTCGTCGCGCCGCGGCCCGTCGAGCAGCTGCTTCAGGTAGCCCAGCAGGAAGTCGATGTTCAGGCTGCGCTCGTGCGCCTCGTCTACGATCAGCGTGTCGTACTGCGACAGCAGCGGATCCGACATCGTCTCGGCGAGCAGGATGCCGTCGGTCATCAGCTTGATCGTGGCGCCGGGCGACAGCGTCTCGTCGAAGCGGATCTTGTGGCCGACGTGCGTGCCCAGCGGCGAGCCGAGCTCCTCGGCGATGCGCCGGGCCACCGTCGTGGCGGCGAGACGGCGCGGCTGGGTGTGGCCGATCAGGCCGGCGCGCCCGCCGCCGGCCATCGCGCAGATCTTCGGCAGCTGGGTCGTCTTGCCCGAGCCGGTCTCGCCGCAGACGATGACCACCGGATGGCGCCGGATGGCCTCGGCGATCTCGTCGCGCCGCGCCGACACCGGCAGCGCCTCGGGAAACCGCAACGGCGGCAACGCTCGCAGGGGCGCCGCGGGCCGCTGCACGGTGCGCTGCCGGGATGACATGGGGCGAAATTATAATGACGCGATGAACGCCCCCGCCCAGCCTGCCCCCCAAGCCGCTGCCGAGCCCGAAGGCTCCGGCACCCCGGTCCCGCCGGCGTCGTCCGGCGCCCCGCAGGACGAGGCGCGATTCGTCGCCTGGCTACGCCGGGTCGCCCCGTACATCCACGCGTTCCGCGGCAAGACCTTCGTCGTCGCGGTGCCGGGCGAACTGATCCAGGCCGGCTGGCTCAACCCGCTGGTACAGGACCTCAGCCTGCTGCACGCGATGGGCATGCGGATCGTCGTCGTGCACGGTTCGCGCCCGCAGGTCAACGAGCAGTTGCGCCTTCGCGGCGTCGAGGCGCACTACGCGGAAGGGCTGCGCATCACCGACCCGGTCGCGCTCGAGTGCGCCAAGGAGGCGTCGGGCGAGATCCGCCTCGACCTCGAAGCCGCGTTCTCGCAGGGACTGCCGAACACGCCGATGGCGCACTCGGCGGTCCGGGTGGTGTCGGGGAACCTGGTCACGGCGCGGCCGGTGGGCATCGTCGACGGCGTCGACTACCAGCAGACCGGGCTCGTGCGCAAGATCGACGTGCAGACGATCCGCTTCGCGCTGAACAGCGGCGCGATGGTGCTGCTGTCGCCGCTCGGCTATTCGCCGACCGGCGAGGCCTTCAACCTCAGCATGGAAGACGTCGCCGCCAGCACCGCGATCGCGCTCGACGCCGACAAGCTGATCGTGCTGGCCGAGACCGGCGGCGTGTTCGACGCCGACGGCGCGCTGCGCCGCGAGGTCTCCGAGGCCGAGGCCAAGGCGCTGCTCGAGGACGGCACGCTGCCGGACGACATCGCGTTCACGTTGCGCCACGCGCTGCGCGCCTGCGAGGGCGGCGTCGCGCGCGCACACATCATCCCGTATGGCCTGGACGGCAGCGTGCTGCTCGAACTGTTCCAGCACGACGGCGTCGGCACGATGCTCGTCGAGGAGACGCTCGAGGCGCTGCGCGAGGCCGGGCCCGACGACGTCGGCGGCCTGATCGCGCTGCTGCGACCGCTCGAGGAAGACGGCACGCTGGTGCGCCGCGACCGCGGGCTGATCGAGCGCGAGATCGCCAACTTCACCGTCATCGAGCACGACGGGGTCATCTTCGGCTGCGCCGCGCTGTACGCGTTCCCCGAGGACGGCATCGGCGAGATGGCGGCGCTGGCGGTCAATCCGCAGGTACAGGGACGCGGCGACGGCGAGCGGCTGCTGCAGCGGATCGAGCAGCGCGCGAGGGCAGCGGGGTTGAAGCGGCTGTTCGTGCTCACCACGCGTACCATGCACTGGTTCCTCAAGCGGGGGTTCGTGCTCGCCTCGGTCGACCAGCTGCCGAAGCAGCGCCGGGGCCTGTACAACTGGCAACGAAAATCGCTGGTGCTGATCAAGCAACTGTAGGAGTCCGAATGTCGCGCAAGGTGTTCTGCATCAAGCTGCAGCGCGAGGCCGAAGGCCTCGACTTCCCGCCCTACCCGGGCGAGCTCGGGAAACGGCTCTACGAGAACGTCTCGAAGGAAGCCTGGCAGGGCTGGATCCGGCACCAGACGATGCTGGTCAACGAGAACCGGCTCAA
>CALMSQ010000259.1:0-3775 GCA_937872345.1 uncultured Burkholderiales bacterium
GCGATGCTCGCCGACGCGGCGTTCCTGATCCTGCCGATGATCGCGCTCGGCCTGGTGCTGGTGAAGGCGCGCAGCCATCGCAACCTGTTCGTGCTGGTGATCCTCACCGCGTTCCTGGTCGCGAACACGCTGTTCCACCTCGCGGTGGCCGGGCGGGTGCCGTTCGCACCCATCACGGCCGTGCACTTCTTCGTCTTCACCGTGATCATGCTGATCGGCGTGATCGGCGGACGCGTGATCCCTTCGTTCACCGCCAATGCGCTTCGCGGCGTGCGCCAGTACCGCAGCCGCTGGATCGACGTGCTGGCGCTGGCAGGCACCGGGATCGCGCTGCTGCTGGTGCTCGTGGGCGCCCCGGTGGTGCCCACCGTCACCGCGTGTCTCGCAGCCGCTGCGCTGCAGGCGGCACGCCTCGCCGGCTGGAATCCGTGGGCGGCGCGACGCCAGGCCCTGCTGTGGATCCTGCACGTCTCGTACGCGTGGGTGCCGATCGGGCTGGTGCTGCTCGCGTGCGGGGTGGCCGGCAAGCTGCCGATGTCCGCAGGCGTCCATGCCTTGACGCTCGGCGCGATCGGCGGGCTCATCATCGGCATGATCACGCGCACCGCGCTCGGCCACACCGCGCGCCCGCTGAAGGCGGGCCGGATCGAAGTGGCGGCCTACCTGCTGGTGCAGTCCGCGGTGCTGGTCAGGTTGGCGCCGATCCTCTTCCCCGGCCTGCCGTACCTGCCGTGGACGACGGTCGCGGCCAGCGCGTGGAGCCTCGCGTTCGCGCTGTATTTCGCGAAGTACGCGCCGATGCTGTTCGCACCGCGGCTCGACGGTCGCGACGGCTGATCGACGGGCTGGCGACGGGCGCGGCAACCGCGTCTTCGCCTGCCTTGTCGGAATTTCTTACACCCGGTCAGGTCCGGCGACTGGCCGCGACACGGGCTTCCTTTCGAATCATGGGCTTGGCGCGCGGGGCATATCCCTTGCTTGCCTGATGGCGTTGCCGTGCCAGCGTGGTGGCAGGCATCCGGCGCAAGTCAGGCGCCGAGTCTGTCCACGCGCAGACAAGCAGGACCAAACCACCATGAAGCAGCAACGGACGAGCCTGCCGGCAGCACTTGCGGGCGCTTGCCTCCTCGCGGCCATGGTGGCGGCGCCGGCCAGCGCCGCCACCGTCTACTGGACCGACTGGACCTCCGCGTCGGCAGCCACCGGCTCGGTATCGGGCACGCTGTCCGCAGGCAGCGACACCCTCGGCGTCGGTTACAGCGGCGGCTACAGCTTCGCGCAGACCAGCGGGGGCACGAATTACTGGACACCTGTTTCCACGTTCCAGAGCGCGACGGCCAGCAATGCGCCTCCCGCCGCGGACATCATCGCGCTCAGCACGGGCGGCACGGCCACGATCACGTTCTCGCAGGCCGTGGTCGACCCGCTGCTCGCGCTGGTCAGCTGGAACAGCAACACCGTCGAGTTCGGCGCGCCGATCGAGTTCCTGAGCTACGGGGTCGGCCCCTACGGCTCCGGCACGCCGATCCTCAATGCCGCGGGCACCGGCTTCTTCGGCAGCGGCGAGGTGCATGGGGTGCTCCGCGTGATCGGCACCTACACGTCGATCAGCTTCACCCACACCAGCGAGAACTGGCACGGCTTCACGGTCGGGATCGCCGGGGTCAGCACGCCGGGCGACGGCGGCGGCGGCTCGGTGCCCGAGCCCATGTCGTTGGCGCTGATCGGACTCGGCCTGGGGGCGCTGGCGCTGACGCGCCGGCCGCGCCGCGGCTGAGGCCAGCGCCCGGGCGCCAACGCGAGCGCCCGGATTCTTCGATCCGGCCGACGCGCCGAAGGTGCGCGCCGGCCGGTGAAGACTTCTGCCGACTTCTGCCGGCTGCGCAACGCGCCGCCGGCCGCGGACTCAGGCCGCGCGACGCCGCATTGCGGATGCCGCTTCGGCGGGCGCGTAGTCGAACTCGAGCCGGCTCAACGCCCGCTCGAAGTGCTGGCGCTGCGCGACCGCGTGCTGCTCGAGACGCCGACCGCCCCAGACCCCGGCGAGCTGGTTCGGCGAGATCCCCTGGATCTCGCTGGATGCCTGGTTCTGCGGGCGAATGGTGACCGCGCACAGCATGTACAGCCCGACGCGGCGATCCGCGCGCGAGGCCGCCTGCATCGTCGGGCCGTGATACGCATACAGGGCCAGCGACGCGGGCTTGCCGTCCTGGTCTTCGCCTTCCGGCTGCACCGAGCCGGCGACGACGAAACCCTCTCGCTCGAGTTCACGGCGCAGCAACGAACTGGCGCGCTCGAGGGGCAGATCGATCGTGAAACGTACGGGCAATGCTTCCACCAATCACTCCCTTCATCGGATTGGACAACCGTGGAAGCGATCTTGCCGACGATGACTTAGGCCAAGCTTAAGGCGGCGATCGGGCCGTCAAACCTGGTGCGGCGGCCGCCAGCGCCGCAGCGTGAGCGCGTTGGTCACCACGCTGACGCTCGACAGCGCCATCGCAGCGCCGGCGATGACCGGACTCAGGTATCCGAGCGCCGCCAGGGGGATGCCGACGACGTTGTAGACGAAGGCCCAGAACAGGTTCTGGCGGATCTTGGCGTACGTGCGCCGCGAGATGTCGATCGCCGCCGGCACCAGGCCGGGGTCTCCGCGCATCAGCGTGACCGCGGCGGTGTGCATGGCCACGTCGGTGCCGGTTCCCATCGCAATGCCCACGTCGGCCGCGGCCAGCGCCGGCGCATCGTTGACGCCGTCGCCGACCATCGCAACCACCTGCTGGGCACCGGTTCCCTGCGCGCGCAGCGACCGGATCGCTTCGGCCTTCTGCTCGGGAAGCACGTTCGCGCGGACCTCGTCCAGGCCGACCCCGCGCGCCACGGAGGCGGCCGCGCCGGCGTTGTCGCCGGTGAGCAGCACCGTGCGCACGCCGAGCCGGCGCAACGCTGCCACCGCGGCGGCAGCGCCCGGCTTCACCGCATCGCCGAAGCCGAGCAGGCCCAGCACGCGCGGGGGCGCCGAAGCCACTCGCGACACGCCCTCGCCCGCCGCACCGTCCGTCGCCGGCCCGTGCGCGGCGCGGTCCGCATCGGCGGGCGCCGTCGCGACGAAGGAGACGGTGCGGCCCTCGGACTCCTGCGCGCGAGCCAGGGCCGCGAGATCGGCCAGCTCGACACCGCGCTCGGCCATCCAGGCCTCGCTGCCGATGAACACTTCGACGTAGGCGCCGTCCTGCCGCAGCATGGCGCTGACCCCGCGGCCCGCGACCGCCCGGATGGCCGACACCTCCGGCAGCGGCACGACGCCGCCCCGCGCCGACTCGTACGCCCGCTGAACCGCCTTGGCCAGTGGGTGTTCACTGCCGTGCTGAATCGCTGCCGCCAAGGCCAGCAGCGCGCCGCCATCGACGCCGGCCGCGGGCTCGGCGGCGAGCAGCCCGGGCTGGCCGACGGTCAGCGTGCCGGTCTTGTCGAAGGCCACGGCGCGCACCGCGTGCGCCAGCTCGAGCGCCTGCGCGTCCTTGATCAGGATGCCGTGGCGCGCGGCCACGCCGGTCCCGGCCATGATCGCCGTGGGCGTGGCGAGCCCGAGCGCGCAGGGGCAGGCGATCACCAGCACCGACACGGCGTTGAGCACCGCGCGCGCCCAGTCGCCGGCGCCCAGCCCCCAGCCGAGCAGCGTCAGCAGCCCGATGCCCAGCACCACGGGCACGAACACCGCGCTCACGCGATCGACGAGGCGCTGGATCGGCGCCTTGGCCGCCTGCGCGTCCTC
>CALMSQ010000260.1:0-4404 GCA_937872345.1 uncultured Burkholderiales bacterium
AACAACAGCCAGGCCAGATAGGCCAGATACGCCGCGACGAACGCGGCGCCTTCGCGCCGCGACACCAGGCGGTCGCTCCTGAAGACGGGCAGGCATACCAGCGCCACCGCCGCGGCCAGCGGCAGGTCGAACCGCAGGATGTCGTCGCTCACGTCCACCCCGTCCGGCGCGACCACGCAGGTGAGGCCGAGGACGACCAGGATGTTGTAGATGCTGCTGCCGATCAGGTTTCCGATCGCGACGTCCCGGTCGTTCTTCAGCGTCGCCATCAGCGTCGTGACGAGCTCCGGTGCCGAGGTGCCGATGGCGACGATGGTCAGGCCGATGACCGCTTCCGGCACGCCCCAGGCACGCGCGATCTCGGCCGCGCCGGAAACCAGCACCTGGGCACCCAGCACCGTCACCGCCATGCCCGCCAGCAGCAGCAGCGCGTGCCAGGCGCCGCGAGCCGCGCCGCGACCGGGTTGCAGCGCGGAGGCACCGTATTCCTCGGCGAACTCGCGCCTCAGTGCGGCGGACTCGAGCCGGCTCAATTGCACCACGGTCGCGGTGTAGGCGATCGCCGCGAGCAGCAGGATCATCCCCTCGACGCGACTGAGGACGCCGTCCCACGCCATGACGACGAGCGTCAGCGCGGAGGTGATCATCACCGGGACGTCGATGCGCACCGAGAGCGAGCGTATCGGCAGCGGCACGATCAGTGCGCTCAGGCCGAGGATCAGCAGGATGTTGACGATGTTCGTCCCGGCGATGTTGCCCACTGCCAGCGGACCCTTGCCCTCGATCGCCGCCGTGAGGCCCACCGCCAGTTCGGGCGTGCTGGTGCCGATCGACACGACGGTCAGGCCGATGATGATCGGCCTGATGCCGAGCATCACGGCGAGGCGCGACGCGCCGCGCAGGAGCATCTCGCCGCCGACGACGAGAATCACCAGGCCCGCGAGAAAGACGACGACAGGGTGCAATTCCATGAGGCTCGACGCGCAATGGCCCGCGCGCGGAACGCGGCCCGGGACGCATCCGATGCAGTACGATGGCCGCTGTCGCGCAAGAGCGCGGAAAGTGTCCGAGCGTAGCATCCGCCGCCCGCGCAATGACCGGGCCGCGGCGCACACCCGGACCGCACCGCGCCGAAGAGGACGACGACGACGACGACGATGACGATGCCCAAGCTGGATCACCTCCTGGCCGCAACCGATCTCTCCGCGCCGTCGCGCCATGCCGTCGAGCGCGCGGCCATGTTGAGCCGGGAGACCGGAGCGTCGCTGGACCTGCTTCACGTGGTCGATCGGGCGCCGCTCGAAAGGCTGCGGGAACTGATGCTCGACTCGCCCGACGGATTGCAGGAGCGGGTCCTGGGCGCCGCGCGCGAGCGGCTGGGCGAGCTGGCGGAAACGCTTCGGGAACGCTTCGGCGTGTCCGCAGGCGCTCGCGTCGCGGCCGGCCCGGTGCTCGCGGAACTGGCCAGGCAAGTCGACGAGACCGCGGCCGACCTGATCGTCTGCGGCGCGCGCGGCGAGAGCTACGTGCGGCATTCGTTGCTCGGTTCCACCGCCGCCCGGATGCTCGGCAAGGCGACGCGCCCGATGCTGGTCGTCAAGCAGGTTCCCCACGAGCCGTACCGCGCCTTGCTCGTGCCCGTCGACTTCTCGCCGTCGTCGGTGCGGGCCGTCAGGCACGCCCGGTCGGTCGCCCCGAAGGCCGACATCGCCCTGTTGCACGCTTTCGAGGTGCCGTTCGAGGGGCACCTTCGGTACGCCAGGGTCGACGAAGCGACGATCCACCACCACCGCGTCGTCGCCAGGCAGGACGCGACCCGCAAGCTGCTCGAATTGGCCGGGGAGGCCGGATTGCCGCCTCACGCCGCGCGGCTGGTCGTGACGCACGGCGATCCGTCGCTACGGATCGTCGAGCAGGAACAGGAGTTGAACTGCGACCTGATCGTGATCGGCAAGCACGGCCAGAACGTGGTCGAGGAACTGTTCCTCGGCAGCGTCACCCGGCACGTCCTCGCCGAGTCGCAAGGCGACGTGCTGGTCTCGGTGTGACGGCGAGCGGTCGCCGCCGGCCCGACCGACCGCTTCAGCGCCGCGCCGCGCCGGCCGTCAGCTCTTGCCGGCCGGTTTCGCCGTCGGCGCGTCGAGGACGAGCTTGCCGTCCCTGACGGGGATCTTGTCCCCGGGCTCGTGGTCCATGCGCACCGTGTCGGTCCGGCCGTTCAGCGTGTAGCGCACGTCGTAGCCGACCACGCGCTCGACCGGTCGCTCGACCGTCTTGCAGCGCCGCTCTTCCGTCGTGTACGTGTCGCGATCCTGCATGCCCTTCTGGACGCGATTGCCGGCGTAGCCGCCGCCGACCGCGCCCGCGACCGTCGCAAGGTCCTTGCCCCGCCCGCCGCCGACCTGGTGCCCGATGACGCCGCCGACGACCGCACCCACCGCGGTGCCGACGAGCCGGTTCTCGTCCTTCACCTCGCGACGGCGCGTGACCGGCACCATCGCGCACTCTTCCTCGTGCCGCTTCTCGACGTGCTTGACCGGCTTCACGGCGACCACCTCGGCGTACGACGGGGCCGTGAAGGACTTGTAGCCCGCGACGGCGCCAACCGAGAGGACTGCCGCGCCGCCGAGGACGACCCCTGCAACCATGGACTTGTTCATCGCTTGCTCTCCCCATTGCGGGCGCTCGACGCGCCCGGTGCACGTCGAGTATATGGCCGCTGGCCCGGTGGGCTCGGGGCCCGCGCGGGGCCGTTCGTCGGGCGGCCGGCGCCGTCGGCGCGGCAGGGGAGGCAGCGTCGAGCCGACGCGCGCATCGGGTCGCGTCGCTGCCGGGTCAGCTCCGGTAACCCGGATCGATGCCGTCGAGCCGGCGCAGCAGCGCCGGCCACGCGAGGCCGCCGCCGGTGCCGCGGGTCACGGCGTCCCACTGCGCCGTCGCGCTCTCGAGGATCGGCGTGCCGATCCGCCGCAAGGGCCCGCCGCCGCTCTGGGCGCGAACCTGGATCGTGCAGGTGGTCTCGAACATGTACATGGCCACGAACGCCTCGGCGACGCTGCGCCCGACCGTGAGCAGCCCGTGGTTGCGCAGCATCAGGTAGCGCCTGTCGCCGAGGTCGTGCACGAGGCGCGGCTTTTCGGCGTCGACCAGGGCCACGCCTTCGTAGTCGTGATAGCCCAGCGACGCCAGCACGAACATCGAGTGCTGCGACAGCGGCAGCACGCCGTCCTGCTGCGCCGACACCGCCACCCCGTTCACGCTGTGCGTGTGCAGCACGCACGCCGCGTCTTCGCGCGCCGCGTGCACCGCGCTGTGTATCGTGAAGCCCGCCGGGTTCACGTCGTGCGGGCTGCCGTCGACCTTGCGCCCATGAAGGTCCACCTTCACCAGGCTGGACGCCGTGATCTCGCTGAACAGCATCCCGTACGGGTTGATCAGGAAGTGGTGCTGCGGCCCCGGGATTCGCGCCGAGATGTGCGTGAAGACGAGGTCGTCCCAGCCGTACAGCGCGACCAGCCGGTAGCAGGCGGCCAGGTCGATCCGCTGCTGCCGCTCGGCGGCGGCCAGGTCGTTCGGGGCTTGCACGGTCTCGACGTTCATGGCGGTCTCCTCGGCAAAGGTGACGTGATATTATATAGACTGGTCTACATACAAAATCAAGCGATGGCACGCAAGGCGGCAGCGGCGAACGACAGCCGGGAGCGCATGCTCGAGGCCGCGATCTCGCTGATGCGCGGATCGGGCCTGTCCGGCGCCGGCATCAACGAGGTCGTGCGCGAAAGCGGCGCGCCCAAGGGCTCGGTCTATTACTACTTTCCCGAGGGAAAGCTGTCGCTCGCGGCCGAGGCGCTCGCGCTCTACACGCAGCGGGTGTGCGACTTCATCGACGCCGCGCTGTCGAGCCGCAAGGCGCCCGAGGACAAGGTTCGCGCGCTGTTTGCCGCGTTCGCGAGGCGCGTCGAGGAGGCCGGCTACCTGAAGAGCTGCGCCGTCGGCGCGGTCAGCCTCGATCTCGACGCCGACGTCGAGAAGCTGCAGCCCGTGCTCGCCGGGGCGTTCGCCCGCTGGGCCGACTGCATCGCCGCGCACTTCGACCTCGGCGATGCGAAGCGCACGCGGGCGTTCGCCGGCCTCGTGCTGACGACGGTGGAAGGCGCATACGTTCGCTGCCGCGCCGAACGCAGCAGGAAGCCCTTCACCGAAGCGGGGGAGTGGCTGTCGCGGCTGGCGGCGGGCTGAGCGGGTGGCCGCGGCGGCGATCATTGCGCACCGACAAACACGAAGGGCCTGGCATCGCTGCCAAGCCCCTGGTTGTGTTCCGCGAAGATGTTGGTAGGCCGTGCTGGATTCGAACCAGCGACCAACGGATTAAAAGTCCGCTGCTCTACCAGCTGAGCTAACGAC
>CALMSQ010000261.1:0-8589 GCA_937872345.1 uncultured Burkholderiales bacterium
CGCAGCGCTCAGAAGGTGCCCGGGTACGCGCCGCCGTCGATCAGCAGGTTCTGCCCCGTGATCCATCCCGCCTGCGCACTGCACAGGTAGGCGCAGGCCTGGCCGAACTCCCAGGGGTCGCCGATCCGTCCGGCGGGGATGGTCGCGATCCGCTGCCGGATCGCGTCCTCGTAGCTGATGCCCTGCGCCTTCGCCTGTGCGCCGATCACGCTGCGCACGCGGTCGGTGTCGTGGAAGCCGGGCAGCAGGTTGTTGATCGTCACGTTGTGCGCGACCGTCGTTCTCGCGAGCCCGGCGACGAAGCCCGTGAGGCCCGAACGTGCGCCGTTGGACAGGCCGAGGATGTGCATCGGCGCCTTCACCGCGCCCGAGGTGACGTTGACGATCCGCCCGAAGCGCCGCTCGATCATCGGGTCGACGGTGGCCTTGATCAGCTCGATCGGCGTGAGCATGTTCGCGTCGAGCGCACGGATCCAGTCGTCGCGGGTGAATTTGCGGAAGTCGCCCGGGGGCGGGCCGCCGGCGTTGGTCACCAGGATGTCCACCTGCGGGCAGGCCGACAGCGCCTCGTCGCGGCCGGACGGCGTCGTGATGTCGCAGGCCACCGCGACGACGGTCACGCCGGACTCGTCGCCGATGCGCTGCGCCGCCTCGGCCAACGGCCCCGGCGTGCGCGCGTTGATCACCAGGTTGACGCCTTCGCGCGCCAGCGACAGCGCGCAGCCGTATCCGAGCCCCTTGCTGGCGCCGCAGACGAGCGCCCACTTGCCGGCTATGCCGAGATCCATCGTCGAACTCCTGAACGTGAAAGCGCGATGGTGCCACGCGCGCGCGGCGGGCCGCTGCCGGGTCCGCCCGACAGGCGCGCGCCGCCGCCGCGGCCGGGATCAGCGTCGCCGGCTGCCGCCCAGCAGCGTGCCCAGCACGCCGCGAATGATCTCGCGGCCGAGCGACGAGCCGATCGAGCGCGCCGCGCTCTTGGCCATCGCCTCGATCGCAGAGTCCTTGCGGCCGCTGCCGGTCATCACGCCGCCCAGCGCGTCCTTCAGCATGCCGCCGATGCCGCCGCCTTCCGCAGGCGCGCCGGCCGGCTGCGCACCGCCCGCGGCGCTGCCCGCCGCGCGCCCCTTGAGCTTCTCGTAAGCCGACTCGCGGTCCTGCGGCGTGTCGTAGGTGCCCGCGACGACCGAGCGCCGGATGAGCGCCGCGCGCTCGGCATCGGTGATCGGGCCGATCCGCGAGGCAGGCGGCGCGATGAACGCGCGCTCGACGACGCGGGGGCGTCCCTTCTCGTCGAGCAGCGACACCAGCGCCTCGCCGACACCGAGCTCGGTGATCGCCTTCTCGGTGTCGAACTTCGGGTTGGCACGCATCGTCTCGGCGGTGGCGCGCACGGCCTTCTGGTCGCGCGCGGTGAACGCTCGCAGCGCGTGCTGGACGCGGTTGCCCAGCTGCCCGAGCACCGTGTCGGGCACGTCGATCGGGTTCTGCGTGACGAAGTAGACGCCGACGCCCTTCGAGCGGATCAGCCGCACGAGCTGCTCGACCTTGTCGAGCAGCGCCTTCGGCGCGTCGCTGAACAGCAGGTGCGCCTCGTCGAAGAAGAACACCAGCCGCGGCTTGTCGGGGTCGCCGACTTCGGGCAGCTTCTCGAACAGCTCCGACATCAGCCACAGCAGGAAGGTCGCGTAGAGCTTCGGCGCGTTGAGCAGCTGGTCGGCCGCCAGGATGTTGACGACGCCGCGGCCCTGCGCGTCGGTCTGCATCAGGTCGTCGATGTTCAGCATCGGCTCGCCGAAGAAGCGGTCGGCGCCCTGCTGGTCGAGCGTGAGCAGCCCGCGCTGGATCGCGCCGATCGACGCGGTCGACACGTTGCCGTACTCGGTGGTGAACTCGCGCGCGTTGTCGCCGACGAACTGCAGCATCGCCCGAAGGTCTTTCGCGTCGAGCAGCAGCAGTCCGCGCTCGTCGGCGATCTTGAACACGAGGTGCAGCACGCCTTCCTGCGTCTCGTTCAGGCCGAGCATCCGCGACAGCAGCAGCGGTCCCATGTCGGAGACCGTCGCGCGCAGCGGATGCCCCTTCTCGCCGTAGACGTCCCACAGCGTGACCGGCGCGCCGGCGAAATCGGGCACCGCGAAGCCGAGCCGGTCGAGGCGCTCCTTGAGCTTCGGCGACAGCGTTCCCGGCTGCGAGATGCCGGCGAGGTCGCCCTTCACGTCGGCCGCGAACACCGGCACGCCGATCGACGAGAAGCGCTCGGAGAGCACCTGCAGCGTCACCGTCTTGCCGGTGCCGGTGGCGCCGGTGATCAGGCCGTGACGGTTGCCCATCGCCGGCAGCAGGTGCAACTCCGTCTCGTTGTTGCGGGCAATCAGCAGGGGATCGGGCATGGCGGCGATGCTAGAATTTCGGGTTCGACGATGCGGGTATTCGATCACGGCAGCGCCTGCGCGGCAAGCGCGATCGCCACGAGAGGGAGCAATGGCGGGGCATAGCAAGTGGGCCAACATCCAGCACCGCAAGGGGCGCCAGGACGCCAAGCGGGGCAAGCTGTTCACGCGCGTGATCAAGGAGATCACCGTCGCCGCCAGGCTGGGCGGGGCCGACCCCAACGCCAACCCGCGCCTGCGCCTGGCGATGGACAAGGCCTCCGAGGCCAACATGCCCAAGGACACGGTCCAGCGCGCGATCCAGCGCGGCGCAGGCGGCCTCGAGGGCGCCAACTACGAAGAGATCCGCTACGAGGGCTACGGCATCGGCGGGGCTGCCGTCATCGTCGACTGCCTCACCGACAACCGCACCCGCACCGTGGCCGAAGTGCGCCACGCGTTGTCCAAGAACGGCGGCAACCTCGGCACCGACGGTTCGGTCGCGTTCCAGTTCAGGCACTGCGGGCAGTTCCTGTTCGCGCCGGGCACGCCGGAAGACAAGGTGATGGAAGTCGCGATCGACGCCGGTGCCGATGACGTCGGCACCGACGAGGAGGGCGGCATCGAGGTGACCTGCGCGCCCGGCAGCTTCGGCACGCTGAAGGACGCCCTCGCGAAGGCCGGCCTGAAGGCCGACGTCGCCGAGATCACGATGAAACCGCTGAACGAGACCTCGCTCGCCGGCGACGACGCCGCGAAGATGCAGAAGCTGCTCGACGCGCTCGAGAACCTCGACGACGTCCAGCAGGTGTACACCAACGCCGAGTTCGACGAAACCGCCACATGAAGATCCTCGTCGTCGGTTCCGGAGGGCGCGAGCACGCGCTGGCGTGGCGGCTGTCGCGCTCGGCGCGCGTGCAGGTCGTCTACGTGGCGCCCGGAAACGGCGGCACGGCGCGCGAGCGCAGCCTGAAGAACGTGCCGATCACCGACCTGAACACGCTCGCCGCGTTCGCCGAGCGCGAGAAGGTCGCCTTCACCGTCGTCGGGCCCGAGGCGCCGCTGGCGGCCGGCATCGTCGACCTGTTCCGCTCGAAGGGCCTGCGCATCTTCGGGCCGACGCAGCGCGCCGCGCAACTCGAGTCGTCGAAGGACTTCGCCAAGGCGTTCATGAAGCGCCATCGCATCCCGACCGCCGACTACGAAACCTTCTCCGACGCCGCCGCCGCGCACGCGTACGTCGACCGGCGCGGCGCGCCGATCGTCGTCAAGGCCGACGGGCTCGCGGCGGGCAAGGGGGTGGTGGTGGCCACCAGTCTCGACGAGGCGCACGCCGCGATCGACGCGATGCTCGTCGACAACCGGATGGGCGACGCCGGCGCACGCGTCGTCATCGAGGACTTCCTCGAAGGCGAGGAAGCCAGCTTCATGGTGATGGTCGACGGCCACCACGTGCTGCCGCTGGCCACCAGCCAGGACCACAAGCGGCTTCGTGACGGCGACCAGGGGCCCAACACCGGCGGCATGGGCGCGTATTCGCCGGCGCCGGTGGTCACGCCCGAGATCCACGCCCGCGTGCTGCGCGAGGTCATCAAGCCCACGGTCGAGGGCATGGCGACCGACGGCATCCCGTACACCGGCTTCCTCTACGCCGGCCTGATGATCGACGCGAACGGCCATCCGCGCACGCTCGAGTTCAACTGCCGGATGGGCGACCCGGAGACGCAGCCGATCATGGCGCGCGTGAAGAGCGACCTGGTCGGCGTGTTCGAGCACGCGCTGTCGGGCACGCTCGACGCCGCGACGATCGAGTGGGACCGCCGCACGGCACTCGGCGTGGTGCTCGCCGCGGCCGGCTACCCCGACTCGCCGACGAAGGGCGACGAGATCTCCGGCCTGCCCGCCAACGGCAGCGTCATCGACGACGACTGCCTGGTGTTCCACGCCGGCACGGTCGCCGACGGCGCGCGCACGCTCACCGCGGGTGGCCGCGTGCTCTGCGTGACCGCGTTGGGCGACTCGGTCAAGATGGCGCAGGCGCGCGCGTACCGCGCGATCGACGCGATCCGCTTCGAAGGCATGCAGTACCGGCGCGACATCGGCCATCGCGCGATCGGTCGCGGGTCCGGCCGATGAGCGCCACGGCCGGCCGC
This sequence comes from uncultured Burkholderiales bacterium, assembly GCA_937872345.1. Classification (GTDB taxonomy): domain Bacteria; phylum Pseudomonadota; class Gammaproteobacteria; order Burkholderiales; family Burkholderiaceae_E; genus Zeimonas. The sequence continues at coordinate 4,526 of CALMSQ010000261.1, forward strand.
GCATCGGCGCCCGGCGTCGACGCCGGCGCGGTCCGCGACTACCTGCTAGGGCTTCAGCGCCGCATCGTCGCCGAGCTCGAGGCGATCGACGGGCAGCCGTTCCGCACCGACGCCTGGCAACGCCCCGAGGGCGGCGGCGGCATCACGCGGGTCATCGAGGAGGGCAACGTCTTCGAGCGGGGCGCAGTGCTGTTCTCGAACGTGCGCGGCGCGCGCCTGCCGGCCTCGGCGAGCGCGCATCGCGCAGAGCTCGCCGGGCGCTCGTTCGAGGCGATGGGCGTCTCGCTCGTCATCCACCCGCGCAACCCGTACGTGCCCACCGTGCACCTGAACGTGCGCTTCTTCGTCGCGCCCGGCGCCGACGGCGTCGACCCGGTCTGGTGGTTCGGCGGCGGCATGGACCTCACGCCGTACTACCCGTTCGAGAAGGACATCGTCCGCTTCCACAGCGTCTGCCGCCAGGCGCTCGCGCCGTTCGGCGAGCACTGGCACCCGCGCTTCAAGAAGTGGTGCGACGACTACTTCTTCCTGAAGCACCGCAACGAGGCGCGCGGCGTCGGCGGCATCTTCTTCGACGACCTGAACGAACCGGGCTTCGAGCGCTCGTTCGCGCTCACCCGCTCGGTCGGCGACGCCTTCGTCGACGCCTACGCGCCGATCGTCGTGCGCCACCGCGACGAGCCCTGGGGCGAGCGCGAGCGCGACTTCCAGGCCTATCGGCGCGGCCGCTACGTCGAGTTCAACCTCGTCTACGACCGCGGCACGCTGTTCGGCCTGCAGTCGGGCGGGCGCACCGAGTCGATCCTGTGCTCGATGCCGCCGCTGGCGCGCTGGCGCTACGACTGGCACCCCGAGCCGGGCTCGCCCGAGGCGCGGCTGCACGAGTTCCTCGTCCCGCGCGACTGGGTCTAGACCTTGGCCGCACGCCGACGCATCGGGCTGCTGGGCGGCACGTTCGACCCCATCCACGTGGGCCACCTGGCGCTGGCGCGCGCGGCGCGCGAGGCGTTGCTGCTCGACGAGGTGCGCTTCATCCCCACCGGGCAGTCCTGGCAGAAGTCGGGCTCCGGCGTCGATGCGGCCTCGCGGCTCGAGATGGTGCGACTCGCCGTGGGCCCCACGCCGGGCTTCGTCGTCGACGATCGCGAGGTGCGCCGCGCGGGCGCGAGCTACACCATCGACACGCTGATCGAGTTGCGTGCCGAGCTCGGCCCCGGGCCGGCGCTGGTGCTGGTGCTGGGCAGCGACCAGCTGCGCAACCTCGCCACCTGGCACCGCTACCGCGAGCTGCTCGATCACGCGCACATCGCGGCGACCCAGCGCGGCACGCATCCGCTGGCCACGCTCGACGCGCCGGTGGAGGCGCTGCTCGCCGCGCACGGCCGCGACGCGCTGCCCGACGCGCCCGCGGGCGCCATCGTCTACTTCAGGATGGCGCCGGTACCGGTGTCGGCCACCGCCCTGCGCGAGCGCCTCGCGCGGGGCGAGCGGCCGGCCGAATTGTTGCCGCCCGCCGTTCTCGACTATATTGAACGACATCGACTCTATCGCGCCGCAGCGGGTTCGCCCTGAACTCGGCGCGCTGGTCCGAAGGAACCGGATGGATCTCAGAAAGCTGCAGCGCATCGTCGTCGACGCCCTCGACGACATCAAGGCCCAGGACATCCGGGTCTTCAACACCACCGGCCAGACCGAGCTGTTCGACCGCGTGATCATCGCCACCGGCACCTCGAACCGGCAAACCCGGTCGCTCGCCGCGCACGTGCGCGACAAGGTCAAGGAGGCGGGGGGCACGATCGTCTCGATGGAAGGCGGCGACACTGGCGAGTGGGTGCTGGTCGACCTCGGCGACGCCGTCGTCCACATCATGCAGCCGGCGATCCGCGCCTACTACAACCTCGAGGAGCTCTGGGGCGCCAAGCCGGTGCGGATGCAGATCGCGCGCCCGCCCGCGGCGTCACGCGCGTCGGCGGCCGGCGAGGCGGCCGCCGCCAAGAAGGCCCCGGCGCGCAAGCGCAAGCCCCGCGCCGCCGCGGGCTGAGCATGCTGATCCGCATCGTCGCGGTCGGCACGAAGATGCCGGCCTGGGTCGGTGCGGCCGTCGACGACTACGCGCGGCGAATGCCGCCTGACTGGCGCGTCGAATGGCGCGAAGTACGCGCCGAGCCGCGCGGCGCGTCCGGCCACGCTGCGGCCTGGATGCAGCGTGAGGCCGAGCGCATCCGCGCCGCGCTGCCTCAGGGCGCGCGGCTGGTCGTGATGGACGAGCGCGGTCGCGACCTCGACACCCGAGGACTCGCGCAGCGCGTCGCGGCGTGGCGCGACGAGGCGCAACCCGTGGCGATCGTCATCGGCGGACCGGACGGGCTGGACCCCGCCCTCGCGCGCGACGCGCGCGAGACGCTGCGCCTGTCCAGCCTCACCCTGCCGCACCCGCTGGTGCGCGTGCTGCTCGCCGAACAGCTGTTCCGCGCCTGGTCGATCCTGGCCGGCCACCCCTATCACCGCGAGTGACGCCGTGAACGAACCCTTCGTCTACCTTGCTTCGCAGAGCCCGCGCCGCCAGGAATTGCTGCGGAGAATCGGCGTGCGCTTCGAATTGCTGCTGCCCGAAGACGGCGAGGACGCCGAGGCGCTCGAGGCGGTGCGCGCCGGCGAATCGCCGACCGCGTACGTGCAGCGCGTCACCCGTGCCAAGGCCGAGGCGGCGCGCGACCGGCTCGCACGGCGCGCGCTGCCCGAGGCGCCCATCGTGGTCAGCGACACCACTGTCGCGGTCGGCGGGCGGATCCTCGGCAAGCCCGTCGACGCTGCCGACGCCGCGCGGATGCTGCGGATGCTCTCGGGGCGAACGCACCGCGTGCTGAGCGCCGTCGCGGTCGTGCGCGGCCGCCGCATCGAGTCGGCGCTGAACGTGTCGCGGGTCGTCTTCGCGCGCCTGCCGCCGGCCTGGATCGACGCCTACGTCGCCAGCGGCGAGCCGATGGACAAGGCCGGCGCCTACGCGATCCAGGGCGACGCGGCGCGCCACGTGCGCCGGATCGACGGCAGCCACTCCGGTATCATGGGCCTCCCGCTGTACGAGACGTCCCGGCTGCTGCGCGGGGCCGGCCAGACCCCGCGATGACCGAAGAGATCCTCGTCAACCACACTGCGCACGAGACGCGGGTCGCGGTCGTCCAGCAGGGTGCGACCCAGGAACTGCACATCGAGCGCGCGGCCACCCGCGGGCTGGTCGGCAATGTCTGCCTGGGCAAGGTGTCGCGCGTGCTGCCGGGGATGCAGTCGGCGTTCATCGACATCGGCCTGGAGCGTGCCGCGTTCCTGCACGTGGCCGACCTCTGGCAGTCGCGCAGCGGCTCGGCCAACGGCGGCGGCCACCCCGCACCGATCGAGAAGCTGCTGTTCGAGGGCCAGCCGCTGCTGGTCCAGGTCATCAAGGACCCGCTGGGCACCAAGGGCGCGCGGCTGTCCACGCAGATCAGCATCGCCGGGCGGCTCCTCGTCTACCTGCCCCAGGATCCGCACATCGGCGTGTCGCAGCGCATCGAGGACGAGGCCGAGCGGCAACTGCTGCGCAGCCGGCTCCAGAAGCTGCTGCCGGCCGACGAGAAGGGCGGCTTCATCATCCGGACCTCGGCCGAGGAAGCCGGCGAAGCCGAGCTCGAAGCCGACATCGCCTACCTGCGGCGACGCTGGCGGCAGATCCTCGACGGCAGCCGCCGGGAGTCCGCGCCCGCGCTGCTCTACCAGGAGCTCAGCCTCGGCCAGCGTGTGCTGCGCGACATCGCCGGCGACGCCACCGCGGCCATCCTCGTCGATTCGCCCGAGGCGCTGGCCGAGTTGTCGGAGTTCGCCCGCACCTACATGCCGGCGATGGCGGGCCGGTTGCGCCAGTACAGCGGCGAGCGCCCGCTGTTCGAACTGCACGGCGTCGAGGGTGAGATCGCCAAGGCGCTCTCGCGACGCGTCGACCTGAAGTCCGGCGGCTACCTGATCATCGACCAGACCGAGGCGATGACGACGATCGACGTCAACACCGGCGGCTACATCGGCGGGCGCAA